>JANYJX010000057.1 GCA_025358355.1 Actinomycetes bacterium
CAGCTACGCCCAGGGCAGCGATTCCCAACCTGCGGGGCGGCCTTCCGTCGGGCGCTCGAACCCGGCATACGCCTCTTCGGGCGAGGGTGTCTCGACCTCGACGCCGGCTCCGTGGCGCAGCGCCAGCTCCGACACCGGGTAGACGATCTCCTCGTCATCGCTCCGCGCGCCCGTCATCAAGATCGCGCACGGACCTTCGCCGGCGCCGACGAAAACGTGATTGACACCCGGCGGGCAGTGGACGAAGTCCCACGCCTTCAGCGGCCGCTCCTGCTCCTCGACTAGCAGCAGGCACTCTCCGGCGAGCACGAGGAAGTCCTCCTGCAGCGACTCGCGGTGGTAGCGGCAGTTCGGCTGACCCGGCTGCAGGACGCAGATGTTGATCCCGAACTGGGTGAAGAACGCATCCGGCGGCCCCTCGAAGCGGCAGTCGGCGCCAAACGTCTCGTGGTCGCGCCACGCGGTGTCGCGCACGTTGACGACGAACCAGCCCTGGCTCACGGGGACAAGCCCGGCGCTGCCCTCCTCCAACTTCGCCTCATCGACCATCTCGATCCTCCTTCGATTCGCCGCGGCGGACACGCTCCTCGAGCAACGCGAACCGCTGGGCCAGCAGGACGTTCTCGTCGGTCAGCTTCGAGAGCACCGTCGAGTAATGCAGCAGCACGACGACCACAAACAGCGTCGCGGCTGCGAAGAGGATCGCCGGCGGATAGGTACCGATACCGAACCAGCCGGCGATCGTGTTCAGCCCGTCGCGCCACGCCGACAGCACGAGTAGCACGACGCCGGTCGCGAGCCAGAGCAGCGCATAGCGCTCCTTCAGCCGCCGCCCGCGGATCAGCTCCAGCACCACGAGCAGCAGCAGCACCGATGCAACCGAGGCGGCAATAGACACGCGAAGCGGGGTCACGGGTTCCCCTCCGGGATCGAGTAGCGGCGGACCATGCCGACGAGCAACGCCAGGGTCACCTTGAGCACGTAGTAGACCGAGCGCAGCGCGGTGATCGACGATTCCCCGTGCTCGCGCTCGCGCATCCGCACCGGCACCTCGACGAGCCGTAGGCGGTGCTTGTAGACCATCACCGTCGCCTCGACCTCGGGGTAGTCGTGCGGGTAGTCGGCCGCGAAAATCGCGATCCCGCGCGCATTCAGCGCCTGGAAGCCCGAGGTCGTGTCGGTCACGCGCTGGTGCGTCAGGAACGAGACGAGGCGCGCGAAGAAAACAATCCCGACGCGCCGCGCGAGCGCCGGCCGGTGCTCGTTGCCGCCAGCGTCAGCCGGAACAGGCGCGAAGCGGGAGCCAACGACGATGTCGGCCTCGTCACGGTCGAGCGGCGCGAGCAGCTTCGGCAGCTCGCTCGGGTCGTGCTGGCCGTCGCCGTCGAGCCTGACCGCCAGCTCGTAGCCCTGCTCCAACGCGAACTTGAACCCGGTCTGCACAGCCGCGCCGATACCGAGGTTGAACGGGAGTGTGACGACGAAGGCTCCCGCCGCCGCGGCGACCGAAGCCGTCGAATCGGTCGAGCCGTCGTCGATGACGACCACGTCGAGACGCGGGTCGAACGCCTTCAGCTCCGCCACGACGCCACCAACCGCGCCCTCCTCGTTGTGGGCCGGGACGATCGCGACGTAGCGCTCCGGGATCATCGGACACCGACCGGCTTCGCCAGACCGAGCAGCTTCAGCAGCTGCCGCGCGCGATGGCCGTAGGTGTGCTCGTCGAGGACTCGCTCGCGCGCACGCGCGCCCATCGCCTCGGCCTGCGCGGGGTCGTCGAGCAGCTCGTGGTACGCGGAGAGCGCCTGCTTCGTGTCCTCGACGATGACCAGCTCGCTGCCCGGCTCGAACCAGCGCTCGATTCCGGCATGCGGATTCGAGACGATCGCCGCGCCCGCCGACGCCAGCTCGAACGGGCGACACGTCGACGAGCCGGCGACGCTCGCGTGCGAGCGGCGCGTGATGTTGAGGTTGATCCGCGCAGACGAGATCGCGCGCGCGAAGGCGTTGAACGGGACGTCGCCGAGAATCCGGGCGCCGCCCGTGTCACCGCGAAAGTCGCGGCCGCCCATCGCAAAATCGATCTCCGGCGCAACTCGGCTCGGCTCGCCGACCATCGCCTGTGTCCACTCCTGGCGGAACTTGTCGCCGTAGCCGTAGAAGAAGACGTCGTGTTCCTTCTCGACCTGCTGCGGCGCAAAGAACTCCGGGTCGGCCGCCCAGTAGACGGCTTCCGCCCGCCGAGCGCCGAGCTCCAGTAGCCGCGGGATGCCACCCTCGGAGTTCGAGACGATGAGGTCGTATTCCGACGGGTCGGCGCCGTGGTAGTAGTTGAAGCCCGTGTCCATGCCGCCGAACTCCGGCAGGCTCATCGGCACGTCGCCGTCGTAGAAGACGACCGGGATGCCGAACCGCTCGCGCAGCGCCGTGGGAATCCCGCGAAAGTGCGCCATCGGCACGGTGAACACGAGCACCGCGTCCGGCTTCTCGCGCTCGACGAGCCGCTCGAGATGTCGTCGCCAGCGGGGGGTGACAACGCGCCAGATCGTCTCGCGCGTGAGCTTGTCGACGGCGCTCTCGTCGGGTTGCTCCTCGGCGCGGCGGATGTAGCGATCGCCCTTCACGCGCGCTGCCGCGCCCCTTAGTGCCGCGTAGGTTTCTGCCTCGCGGTAGGTCGGGTTCGGCGCGACGCGCCACCAGGGCGAGACGACGGGCCTGCCGCGGTATGGCGTCACGACAAGGTCGACACCGTTCTCGTAGAGCCCCTTCCACAGCTGCCACCACGCCGGCGTGCAGCCGTAGCGAAAGTCGAGGTCGATGGCGGAGGCAACCGCCAGGATCTTCGGAGCCCGCATTGCTTGAAGTCTAGGGTCGGCGTCAGAGCACAGCCGCCGTCCGACAGTCCCTACAGAGTCGAGCCGTGCAAGACGTCGCGCCCGCCACTGCGCCAACCGACGGGCCAACCAAGCAGCGCCTCCGCGACGGAATGCTCGTGAACCCGCGGGTCGCACTGCCACTGATCGTCGCGATCTCAACCGTGATCCAGTTTGCGCTCGCCCGCCGCGTGTCGCTGCCGAGCGTCTTCGGCGATGAGCTCATCTACTCGGATCTCGGCAAGAGCGTCGCGCGGAGCGGCCACTTCCTCGTCCGCGGCCACACCGACATTGGCCACAGCCTGATCTACCCGCTGCTGATCAGCCCCGTGTACGCGCTCGCGGCGAACGGTGCCGACGCGTTCACGGCGATCAAGGGGCTCAACGCGCTGGTGATGTCTTTTACAGCGGTTCCGGCTTATTTCCTCGCGCGGCGCGTCGTCTCGAACGGCTGGAGCCTCGCCGCCGCGGCGCTCGCGGTCGCCGGGCCGTGGTTCGCGTTCACGTCGTCGGTGATGACCGAGTCGCTCTTCTACCCGCTGTATGCGACGTTCGCGCTCGTTCTCGTGCGCTCGCTGGAGCGTCCGACTCGACTACGCCAGCTGGCCACGCTGGCGATGCTTGTCCTCCTCGTCGGAACCCGCTGGCAGGCAATCGCACTGGCACCCGCGATCGCCACCGCGATCGTCGTCTACGGCCTAAGCGCTCGCCGGTTGATGGCGACCCTGCGCGCGTACTCGGTGACGTGGATCCTGTTCGGCGCGGCTGGGCTCGGGCTCATTGCGGTGCGGGCGACCGGGGGGAGCCCGCTCGGCGCTTACGAGGTTCTGGCCCAGGGCTACAACCCGCTTTCGCTCGCGAAGTGGGCGCTCTGGAATGTCGCGAATCTAGAACTCGCGCTGGGCGTCGTCGCGGTCGCCGCGCTGCCGCTCGCGCTCGCCGGCCTGCTCAGGCGCGACGCGACAACCTCCGAGCAGGCGCTCGGCAGCACCGCGATCGCGCTCTGCACGTGGACGCTGGCATCGGTCGCGACGCTGTCCGCAAGCGCGTTCGGACTCGGCCGGCTGCATGAGCGGAGCCTGTTCTACGTCGTCCCGCTCGTGATCGTCTGCTTCGTCTACTGGCTCGCCGAGGGGATGAAACGACCACGAAGACTCACGTGCGTCGTCGCCGCGGCCGCGATTGTGCTGCCGCTCGTGCTGCCGGTGCGATTCATCCGCGGGCCTCGGACGCCCGACGCGCTCGCAACCGTGCCGTGGGAGGAGCTCGCGCATAGCTGGCCGTCGATCCCGATCCCGCTGCTGCTCGCGCCGCTTGTCGTCCTCGCGACTGCCTCGTTCGTCTTCAGCCGTTGGCGCGCGGTGGGCATCGTCTGGCTCGTGCTCGCGTTCGTCGTCGTCGGCGTGAAGGTGCAGCATCGCGGGCTTCAGCTCTCGAACGTGTCGAAGCTCGCCTGGATCGACACGACGCTCCCGAAGGGCTCGACCGCAACGCTCGTCTACGTCGCTCCTCCCGGCACCTGTCCAACCAGCGGCGGCGTCACAACAGCCCAGATCCTGCTCACGTTCACCGAGTTCTTCAACCGCAAGGTCGACAATGTCGCGCACCTCGGCGGGCCGATCGTGTTCGACGCGCTGCCCTCGGACGAGTTGACGGTCGCGGCCAGCGGCTTCGTGCTCGAGGGCCGCGTGCTTGATCATGGCCGCCCGATCTCGCCGCGCTACGTCGCTCTCGCGTCGCCCGTCAACGTCGACGGGCGTCGCATCGTCGTGCTCGACCCAGGCTCACCCGGTTCGATGTCGCTGTGGGAAGCGAGGCAGCCGCTGCGCTTGATCGGCTACCACCCAGCCAAGCCGCTCTGTTAGAAGGCGCCCTTCTGCGAGAATACCGCTGGCAGCGTGCGCAGGATGATCGAGATGTCGAGCCAGATCGACCAGTTCTCGAGGTAGGTGAAGTCGAGCCGCACGAGGTCATCGAAGCCGAGATTCGAGCGGCCCGAGATCTGCCAGAGGCCGGTCACGCCGGGCAGGACGAGGTAGCGACGGCGATGCCAATCCTCGAGCAGCGCGTAGTCGCGCAGCGGTAGCGGACGTGGCCCGACGAGGCTCATCTCGCCGCGCAGCACGTTCAGCACCTGCGGCATTTCGTCCAGCGACAGCCTTCGGAGCACACGGCCGACACGCGTCACGCGCGGGTCATCGCGGATCTTGAACAGCGCGCCCGACGCCTCGTTCGCCGACTCGAGCCAGGGCTGCAACTCGGCCGCACCGGCGACCATCGTGCGGAACTTCAGCATCCCAAACTCGCGCTCGCCGACGCCCATCCGACGATCGACGTAGAAGACCGGGCCGCGAGAATCGAGCCTGATTGCGAGTGCGACCAGCGCCCAAAGCGGCAGCCCCACGAGCGCCACCGCCCCTGAAACCATGAGGTCGAAGGCGCGCTTCACCGCCCAGTCCGTTCCGCCAAGAACCGGCGGTCGTAGCTCGAACAGCGGCACGCCTTGCCCGGGCACGTACTCGCCCTGCTGCACGAGCAGCTCGGTCGTCCGCGGCGCGAGCCGCACCTTCACACCGTGGCTGTGGGCCGTCTCGACGATGCTGAGGACGGTGTGCTCGGTGAAGTCGGCCTCGGTGAGGATCAGCTCGTCGGTTGGCGTCCTCGCGAGAATCTCGGCGAGCTCGTCGCGGCTGCCAAGATGCGGCAGCCCGGCCGGCGGTGCCGCGGCGACCGCGCCGACGAACGAGTAGTCGATGCCGCTACGCGACGAGCCGAGCGAACGATGCAGATGCGCGAGGCTCTCGCCTTCCCCGACGAGAATCGCCCGACGCCGAACACCGACCACCCGCAGCAGCTCGAGCGAGATCGACTCGTACGCGGCGCGCAGTCCGGCGACGACGATCGCGCAGGTCAGTGTCGCGGTCGGCACGAGCCCTGCCGTCGAGAAGTGGTAGCCGGTGCCGAGCCCGAAGGCGTAGACGATCGCCGCAACGAGGATCAGCGACGAGACGATCCTCCCCGCGCCCGGCCGTCGCTCGCGCGACGCGTACAGCCCGGCCTGCCAGAAGACGATCAGCGTGATCGGCGCGAGGAAGCGCAGCCAATGCCGCGGCCCCTCCCAGAGCAGGCTCCAGTAGATCGAGGTGTTGCCGTGGATCAGCTCGCGCACGACGAGCGCCACGAACAGGCCAAGAGCGAGCGCGAGCACGTCGAGGGCGGCGAGCGCCGCGATCGAGAGGAGCCGACGGAGGAGCGCGACGTACGGCCGCCGTGAAAGCAGGTAGAGACCGGAACGGCGGACGTCCGCGCGCGACGGCGTCGTAGCCCGGGCGGTCTCTGCGCTGGGAGGAGTCGCGTCGACTGGCCCTGTATCGACTGGCACGTGGTGATGTTACGTCGCGGGTGCGGCTGATCCTCACTGCGCTAGTGGAGAACGAAGATGCGAGAGCGCGACCACGGGCCCGCACTACCGGCATGGTCGCGGGCCCGAACGCGCACCGCATACCGCACACCACGCTTTCCACGCACGGTGTACGCGGTGCCTTGGAACTGGGATCGGACTGTCTTCCACACGCCGGCGATGCGACGGAGTCCGACGTCATAGGTTGTCGCGTTGGCGCTTCCCCGCCAACGGATCAACGCCGTCGTGCCGCGAACGGTGATCGACGAGACTTTCGCGAGCGCTGGCTCCTTTACGCGCCCGCTGGCGGTGATGGAGGTGATGTCCACGATGCCCGCTGCGTCCAGCCCGTTCGAAGGATCAAGGCGGATACCCGTGATCGTTCCCTTGTACGCGGGTGAGCTTGCAAGATCGAGCGTGTAGGTGTGGTAACCCCCGTCGGGGATAGCGGTGAAGTGGATACTGCGTTCCTCCGAGAAGCCCTCATGCGGCACGCTCCAGAACAGCTGCCCCTGGGAACCCGACGTGCGGTATGCCGCTTCGATGACGACCCTCGGCACGTCCTCGGCGCGCCACCACTGCTCGGGACCGACGAGCTGCGGATCGCTCTCGTTGACGCGGACGTGGAGCGCGCCGTCGATCGGCCAGCCGGTGTCGGTGGCATTCTCGTACCAGAAGTGCTGCCGGTCCTGGCTGAAGCGATAGCTCGGACGCTGATCGGGCCGTTGCGAGACCGCAAAGGCACGGATCTGGTCGAGCGTCCCGAGCACGAGCGAGTAGTCGTACTGGTAGGCGATGTTCCAGTCCAGGACCTCGCGGATGTTCGGCGCGATGTAGCCGGTCGAGGAGTCGGTCGGGCCGCCGATGTCAGGCGTCCCGGCGAAGAAGCCCCCGAAGGTCGCCGCGAAGGAGTTGACGACGCCGAGACCGAAGCCCGCGTCGTTCACGAGGGCCGCCCAGTGCTCGGATGCCGACCACCAAGCGGAGTTCTGTGGGCTCGCGGATAGCTGAGTCAACGAGCCTCCCGTGTATGGCGCGTCGCCGGCGTAGGTGAAGAGGCGCCAGAACGTTCCATTGGTGTACACGGCCGGCAACTCCTGCCCGTACGCGTGGTACTGCGTGCGATCCGTGCGACTGTTCGTGAGCCGGTTGCGGACACGAACGGCGTTCCCCTCGAGCGTGATCCACTGCTCCGACACGCATTCACAAGCCACGTTGTTCAGCGCCCATTGCAACGGCGCCGTCTTCGTGTAGATCGTCGTGCCGTCGTTGGACTGCTCGAGGACGGGAGCCGGGTTCCCGTAGGTGTCGCCGGCACCGATCGGATTCCATGGGAAGTTCGTCCACGGCGGCGCCGGATTGCCGAAGTTGTCAGGCCCCGCGTAGTACGACTGCTGCACCTCGCGGCCGAGATCCCAGCTGTTGACGACGTTCACACCGGGCCCGGAACTGGAGACCCAGGTGATCGTCCCACCCTTGCGTAGGTCGACACCGACGCGAATCACACCGTTGTCGAGGTAGCTCAACGAGCGGGCCGCAGCTGTCGCCCCTCCAAAGAGGGTGGCAGCAACTACACAAGCAACGAGAATGGCAAGCGACCGCGTACGCATCCGCCGCAGCCTAAGTGGACGGCGCACGAAGATCAGCCGCCAAGGCCTTCGATCTTGTCGAACGGGATCTCCGGAGCTGCATCGCCGAGAACGGCAGCGAACGCGTCGAGATCGGTCGGCGTCCGCCGACGCGCTAGCGCACGGAGCGTCCACACGAGCGCGAGCCGACGCCGCGTGTCCATGAGATCGGTGTCGTGGAAGTGGACGTGCACGAGCTCGGCTCGCAGCCCGCCGGGCGCCAGCACTTCGCGCGCAAGCATGCCGAGCGAGTGCGTCGACGGGAGCTCGAGCAGTCGCGACCCCGACGGCAGGATGACGCGCGCCGGCGCGGCAAGCCCGAGCCGCGGCGCATCAGCAGGCAGATACGCGGGCCGATACGCGGTGGCGCTGCAGTCGATGTAGCCGAGATCGGCGCACGCTTCGGCAACACCGAGATCCAAGTACCAGCCACCGCCGCAAAAGAGCGTCGGCGCGAGGCCCTGCTCGCGCAGCCACACGCTCTCACCACGTACGCGCGCCGCGGGATCGCCGTCGCCGGTCGGTCGCGCGTGGTCGGGCGCAGTCCAGTGCGTGTGATGGCCAAACGGGCCACGTCCCACCGCCTCCCGCGCTCGCGCAAGCCATACGCCCGCGTCCTCGCCTGCGACCGGGTCGGGTGGGCGGATTAGCGCCGCGATCGCGAAGCCTCCCGGCCGCGTGCGTTGCAGCGCGGCGAACCGCTCCCACACGCGGTCGTCGAGGGGACGCTCGACGTGGCACGAGACGACCGCGTACCGTTTCGGCGAAGCCATGCGCCGCATCCTGACATCGCACCCGATCACGTGGCGTGGCGGCGCAGCGCTGGTAGTCGCAGCCGCCGTCCTGCCGCGACTCGCCGTTCTTGCCTACGAGCGCGGCCGAATCCTCACCGCGTTCGTCGAGAAGAGCGACACCTTCGCGCAGACACTCGCCGCGAGCGGCACCTACGGCTTCATCCCCGGAGTTCCGTCCGCGTACACGCAGCCGCTCTACGGCTGGTTCCTGGCGGCGCTCTACTGGCCGCTCGACCGGCACTGGCTGGTGGTCGGCCTGGCCCAAACGGCCGTGGCCGCGGCGACCGCGCTAGTCGTCCTCTATGCGGGTCGCCGCTTCCTCTCCGCCCGCGCCGGCCTCGTCGCCGCGCTGATCTCGACCCTGCACCCGTACCTCGTCTGGCACGACGTGCACGTGAACCGGGAGATTCTCGATCAGCTCGCCGGCGCCGGCGTGTTTGTGCTGACGCTTGCCATCGCCGAGAAAGCGACGCCGTGGCTAGGCGCGGCGCTCGGGGTCGCGCTCGGCGTTTCGCTGCTCGGAAACTCGCGACTGACCGCGCTGCCACTGTTCCTCGCCGCGTATCTCCTCTGGAATCGCGCCGGCGTGCGGACGGTCGTCATCGTGCTCGCCGCATGCGTGGTGACGGTCGCTCCGTGGGTGATCCGCAATAAGGTGCAAGTCGGCTGCTACGCGCTGACGACAGACGGGCGCGCGCTGTGGAAGGCGAACAACGTCAACACGTATGCGACGCTCGCGCGCGGCGGCTGGATCGACGATGTGCCGCCGCTGCCCGGGGCGCCTCGGCTGACGCCCGAGTTTGCGAGCGACATCTACAAGCAAACCGGGAAGAAGATCCGGCTCGACGAGTGCGCGCAGATGCGCCTCTACCAGCACGCGACCTTCAGCTTCTGGCGCCACTACCCGGGCGAGAAGGCGAAGCTGATGGGTCAGGCCACGCGGATGCTGTGGGACCCGCGACCGACGAAGACCGAGACCGGGCCGTCGAGCGGCGGGCATTCAGGCTTGCGTACCTGGGCCGAGACGTCCTACGCCTTGCCGTTGTTCGCGCTCGCACTGCTTGGGCTGGCGCTTGGGTTCCGGCGGGCTGCCGCGCCGCGACGGTTCCTCGCGCTCGCGATCGTGTTCGTCGTCTACGAGACCCTGGCGGCGATGCTGTTTGCCGGCGCGACGCGCTACCGCGTGCCGTGGGACTTCGTGCTGGCGCTGCTCGCGGGGTTGGCGGTCGATCAGTTGCTGGCGCGGCGGGCGAGCGCTTCGCGGTAGAGCGCATCGGTTCGGTCGGCGCAGCGGGCGAGTGAGAACTCCGCGAGAGCGCGTTCGCGCGCTGCCCGGCCGAACGCGACCGCACGCGCTGGATTGCGCACGAGATCGACGATTGCAGCAGCCAGCGCAGGTGGGTCGGCGCGCGGCACGAGCACGCCGGTGCGGCCGTCGTCGACGATCTCCGGCAGGCCGCCGATCGCCGAGGCGATCACCGGCCGCCCGCGCTCCGCTGCCTCGAGCGCGACCATGCCGAACCCTTCGCCGAGAGACGGGACGATGACCGCCGCGGCCTGCTCCATCTCGGCGCCGACGCCTTCGACTCGGCCGAGGAAGCGCACCGCATCGCCAAGTCCAAGCTCGGCGGTGAGCGCCTCGAGCTCGCCGCGCAACGGGCCGTCGCCGGCGATGTCCAGCGCCAGGTCGGGTTCCTCGCGAACCGCGATGGCGAACGCGCGCAGAAGCGTGTCGATCCCCTTCACCGGCACGAGCCGACCGACGCACAGCAGCCGCGTGCCGCCCGCGAACGGCGGCGGCTCGGGGCCGGCGGCGATCCCGTAGTGGACGATTTCGAACGCGCGCTCGTCGAAGCCCTCTGTCTCGGCCAGATAGCGCGCGAGGCCGCCCGAGATCGCGATCTGCAGCTGCGCCAGCCGCGCCACACCGCGATCGGCGACGGCAAACACGCGGCGCGCGCGGAACGAGTTGAAGCCGTGCTTCGTGCTCACCCGCAGTGGCACGCGCGCGATCGCGCCGGCGGTCAGACCGTAGAAGTCGGCGTGGACAAGGTGCGTGTGCAGGATCGCCGGCTGCGCACGCCGCACCAAGCGCAGCAGCCGAGCGAACGCGCGCGGGTCGGCCACGTGCGGCAGTCGGATCCTTTCTACCGGAACACCGGCGTCGCTCAGGCGACGTGCGAACTCGGCGGCGCCGGGCTCGTTCTCGTGCAGGTGGGCGAAGCGAACATCCCAGCCGCGAGCACGCAGATCGGGCAGCAGCGTCAGCAGGTGCGCCTCCGAGCCCGAGATGCCCGAGACCTTCCCGACGTGCAACACGACATCGCTCATCGACCCGCAAGCTCCACGATCTGCGCGGCCCACGACTCGACGGAGTGGTCGCGCAGCACAGTGGCGCACAACTCGCGGCCAATCGTGGCGAGATCGAGCGAGTCGAGCCCGCGGATCCGCTCCGCAAGCGCGGCAGCGTCCTCGCGCGGGAAACGCAGCTCGGCCGGCAGAAGCGCGTCGAAGATCGGGTTCGAGGCCAGCACCGGCATGCACGTCGCGGCGGCCTCGTAGACGACTTTGTCCGGCGCGCCGGCGCGCATGTTGTTCACGAGCGCGTCGGCAGCGGCGAGCAGCGCGGGCACGGCCTCACGCGGGATCGGTTCGCCAACCAGCACACGCTGACGGAGGCCGAGCTCCGCAACGAGGCTCGTGAGGTCGTCGCGATGGCGGCGTTCCTCGTCAGTGAGCGACGGGCCGTGAATCGCCAGCTGCGCATCGGGCACCTCGGCGACAGCGCGGATTACCGTCTCGAGACCTTTCGACGGCGACGTGCGGCCGAGCGCGACCAGGCGCATGCCGCCGTCACGCGCACGGTCGACGCAGGCGAAGTCGGCGAGGTCGATGCCATGACCGATCGGGACGATCTTGCGCGACTCGAGTGGGAACGACCGCCGGTCGACAGACACGACCGTGGTCGACATGCGTTCAGCGAGACGCAGCAGCCCACTCGCGCGCCAGTGCGTGAACCAGAGCAGCACCTTCGCCCCGGCCGGCCGGGCGAGTGGCGCGGCGAGAACTGCGTAGATCGGGCACATGTGCGCGAGCACCGCCGCCGGCTTCGGTCGGCGCACGAGCTCTGCGGCGAGCGCGGCTTCGAAGCGCAGCCCGCGGCCAGCTTTCGTGGGCGAGCGAAACGATCGCACGCGGCAGTTCTCCGGCAGGACCCCCTCGACCGCCGAATCCGCGATGACAACGAGCTCGTCGACGCGGGCTGCGAGAGCGCGCAACTTTGGCACGGTCGCGCCGAGCACCGGGCTCGCCGGGTCGACCTCCTGCGTGACGACGACGAGCCTCACGTGCAGACATCCTCGACGAGACCCGCAATGCGACGCGCGTAGTCCTCCGGCGTCGCGAGCCAGGGCTCGATCGCGCCGCGCGCCGCCGCTCCGAGCCGCATCGCGAGCGCCCTGTCTTCGAGCACCGAGACGAGCGCGTCGGCCAGCGCTCGCGCGTCGCCCGGCGGAACGAGCAACCCGGTTTCACCGTCGGTCACGAGGTCGGGAATCCCGCCCACACGCGAGCCAACGACGGCGCGTCCGCGGCAGAACGCTTCGACGATAACCCGCCCGAGCCCTTCCGAGCGCGACGGCAACACGAGCACGGTCGCGGCGTCGAGCGCGGCGGCCACCTCACCGGCTGGGAGCAACGGCGTCCAGCTCACGCTCTCGGGAAGCTCAGCCGCAAGCGTCTCGGCGACCGCACTCAACGAGCCGCGACCGACGATTCGCAATCGCGCGCCAGGCACGCGTGCCGCAACTCCACGCCATGCGTCGGCGAGCACGTCGATCGCCTTGTAGCGCTCCAGCACGCCGACGAAGAGGACGATCGGCTGCTCCGGCAGCCGTACCGGTGGCGACGCGGTGAACGGCTCGAGATCCATGAACGCCGGGAACTCGGCCGCCGGCTCGACGCCCTCAGCTCGAACCAGACCGCTGGTGTAACCCGAAATCGTCCGCACGGCATCGGCATGACGCACCGCGACGCGCGCGAGCCAGTCGCCAAGCGGAGCCAGAACGCGTCGCGCAGGCGACCCATAGAGACGTGTCGGCGCGCGCCAGTCGCCGTGGACATCTAGGACGATCTTCGCCCGGGAACGCGCCAACGCGCGCCCGAGCAGGACCAGCGCCGTCTCCTGTCCGCCCTGCGCGAGCACCGCATCCGGGCGGGACCGGCGCAGCTCGCACGCGACGCGAAACGGCAGCAGCGCGTAGAACGCGGCGCCCTCCAGCGGGCCGAGCGGCAGCGGCCGATACAGCCTGAAGCGCGAATCGGGCGCACGTACCCGTCGCGCAGTCGCGAGCACGCGCACGTCCAGCTCCGCATCGAGAGCAGCGAACTTCCGCGCCAGCGTCTCCGACAGCGGCAGGTCGTAGCGCGTCCGCCCGACCATCAATAGGCGCCGCCTCATGCGGCAGCCTTCGCCAGCTCGGCGTCGATCTGGCCAAGCAACCGCTCCGCCGAATACGACTTGACCGACGGCGCCGCAGCCGCCGCGAGTCGCGCGCGAAGCTCGTCATCGCCCAACAGCCGGCGGATCGCAACGGCGAGCGCGTCCACGTCGCCGGCCGGAACGAGCAAGCCGTTCTCGCCGTCGCGCACGACCTCCGGTACACCGCCAACCGCGCTCGAGATCACCGGCGTCCCGACCGCGAGCGCCTCGACGATCACGTGCGGGAAGTTCTCCCAGCGCGACGACAGCAGCACCGCATCGGCCGCGCGGAACATGCGCAGGACGCCTTCGCGCTTCAGCCCGCCGACGAATCGCACCCGCTCGCCAAGGCCAAGCGCATCGCGCTGCTGCTCGAGCGCTGGACGATCAGGGCCGTCGCCAACGATCACGAGCGCGACGTCCGGCACGAGCGCGACCGCGGCCAGCGCGACATCCAACGCCTTCGCAGCCATCAGCCGGCCAGCGAACGCGAGCGTCGGCCCTTCGAGCTCGAACTCCGCGCGTAACTCGTCACGCGCCGGCATCGGCGGCACGTCCGGCGCCGGGTTCGGACTGACGCTCACGCGGCTCGCCGGAATCCCCCAGCCGACCACAAGCTCGCGCAGGTACGCGCTCGGCGTAAACACGTGCCGCGCACGACGCACCGCCCCGTCGCGCGTCCGGCGGAGAATCGCGACCCGAAACCCACCCCGATAGCTCTGGAACGCATCGAGATCGCCGCCAAAGCGTCCGCTCCGACGCTCGCGCTCGTACGCCTCGTCGGCTGTCAGCTTCAGCACGAGTGGTCGCCGGGCAAGCGCTGCCCCCAACGCAGCGCGCCGCGTCATGCTGGTCGCATAAACCACGTCCGCGCGATGAGCGGCGCGTGCGATCGCCACGACTCCCGCGAGATGACGAGCCCCAGCAGGCAGCCCGCGCGACACCCAGTGCAACGGATACGCCTCCGCTGCAGGAGCCGACTCCGCGGTTGTCACAACCTCCACGTCGTGGCCGCGCGCACGCAAGAACGCCGCCAACTCCGGTGCGTGGCTCGCCGGCCCACCCAGATCGGGCGGCCAGATCCCCGAGACGATCAGCACCTTCACGCGGTCGCCTCCCGCCGGGCGACCTCGCCACGGAGCTGCAGCAGGAGAACCGTCCACAACCCGACGAACGCGCCGGTCGAGACGAGCGTCGCGATCGCCGCGCCGGTCAGCCCCCACGCCGCGCCAAACACGAGCACGAGCGGCAGCAGCACCGCCGCCTCCAACCCGTGCGCCCAGATCCGCAGCTGCGGCCGACCGATCGAGACAGGCAGCGACTTCGACCAACCGAAGATCAGCTGGAGCGCAGCCGCGAAGAGCATGATCCGCGCCGCAGTCGTCGCAGGCAGCGCCTCCGGGTGAAAGACAGTGCGCACGAGCCACGGCATCGCGAAGTAGAAGACCGGGATGACGGCCGCCATCAGCACCGTCGTCGCGAGCATGTAGCGACGCAAGCTCGCGAGCACAGCCCGCTCGCGGCCGTGCTCCCAATCGCGCGTCTGCTCGGTCAGCAGGATCAGCCGCACCGGCGAACTCGCCGCCGTCAGCCCGCTCTGCGGCGCCTGCGCGACCTTCAGCAAACCAACCGCGTCGGTGCTCGCGACGAGCCCGAGCAGCAGCGGAGCAAGCGACGTCTTCAGGGACAGGATCCCGGTCGAGACGCTCGAGCGCACGACGAACGAGACGATTTCGCGCCGATCGTCGCCAAGCACGCGCTCGGGTGCTGACGGGAAGCGGCGAAACGCGGCCAGCCCGGCGCCGCTCACGGAAGCGGTCGCGATCGCCTGTGCGACGACGATCCCGAGCACGGCCTGCGTGACGCCGTAGTGCGCTCCGATCGCAACGCCGGCAAGCCGCAGCGCCATCGAGAAGAACAGGAAACCGGCGCGGATGTCGTAGCGGCTACGCAGCAGAAGCGCCGTCGCGGCGATGTCCTCCTGCGTCTGGACGAGCGGCAGGAACGCGATGATCAGCATCGGTACCGCGAGGCCGCTAGTGCTGTAGATCGAGTTCGCAATCGCGGCGAACCCAGCGAGTGCGACGAGTGCGAGCACCGCGCCCGCCAGCTTCAGCCGCATCGCCACGCCGAACAGGCGGCGCAGCCGCCCCCAATCCTCGGCGGCGATGTAGCGGAAGCCGTACTTCGTCAGCGCCTCCTCCGACGTGAGATCGAGCAACGACTCGAACAGCGCGGCGGCCGTGATGACGATCGTAAAACGGCCAAACTGGTGCGCCCCGAGCAGCCGGAAGGCCACGATCGACGCCAGGATCCCGAACCCGATCGAGCCGTAAAGACCAACCGCTGTCGCCAGCCGACGCCTATTCATCGGTGGCTGCGCGGCGCATGACAACGAGGAGTCGCAGAGTCCTCGGCAAACACCCTGCTATGCGCCGTTTGCGAGGAGATACTGGGCAAACGGCCAGTATAGTGGGCGCCTTGGCGGCCCCTCACGTCCCGAGCGCGTGGTCGCGGACAGGGAACATCTCGTTCGGCGCTGTCGTTCTGGCCGCGGCGCTGCCGCTGATCTTCCTCCACGCGCGCTACCAGCCCGATCTCGGGCTCGACGCAGGCGGCACGCACATCAGCGTCACGCTCTCCGACCTGGCAATGCTCGCTGTCGCGCTGGCGGCGCTAGCGACAGTCCGCTCCACCGGCCTCGCTCCGCTTCGTCGCGGCCGACCGGTTTGGCTTGCCGCCGCCACGTTGCTCGTGCTCGTGCTCGTCTCGATCTCGTATCCGCTACTGCGCGACCAGCCATACGACTGGCCCGCGAGGCTCGTCTCGGCGCTGAAGTTCTGCGAGTACGCAACGCTCGCTCCGGCCATTGCGCTGCTCGTGCCGCGACTGAAGAACGCCTCGATCCCGCTGCACGCGCTGGTGGTCTGGGGCGTCGCGGCAACGGCCTGGGGCGTGCTCCAGTATGTCGGCCTCGTGCACCAGTTCCTCGGGCACCGGCCGGCCGAGCGTGAGCCATCGTTCGTCGGCTACCACGACTTCGCAGCGTTGTCGGGCGCGCTACTCGTCCTTGGGTTCGTCGCGATCGCGCTCCAGGACAACGACCTGCTCGACCGGCGCTGGGCCGCCACGGCCGTCGTTGCAGGCGGGCTCGGGATCGTGATCTCCGGCGCGATGACCGCGGTGATCGGGATCTGGCTCGCGCTTGCCGCGGTCGGGCACGTCGCGCACCGGCGCCACGTTCTTGCGCGACAAACGGCCGCGATCCTCGTCGCCGCGGCGCTGCTCGTGACGTTCGGCACGGCCGCGATGCGAGGAAGCGCGCTGCGCGACTTCGCCTCGTTCCTCGGCCTGACGCGCAACCCAACGCCGGGCGCCGTGGAGAGCTACTCGCAACGAACAGTGCTCGGCTACATCGGGCTGAAGATCTTCCTCGCCGAGCCCGTGACAGGCGTCGGCTACCAAGGCTCGAGCGACGAGTTCGCGTACGGCCCGCAGCTTGCCGTCGCGCGACACCGGTTTCCCGACCAACCAGCCGCCGCGTTCCCGTCGCCGACGCATCCGTGGGGCGTTCAGAACTTCTACCTCCAGACGCTTGCCGATCTCGGCACGATCGGGCTCGCGACTCTCGGCCTGCTCTTCGGCGCGGCGCTGTGGATCGGAATACGCGGCAGCACGACCTCGTCGCTCGCGCTCGTCGGAATCGCCTGGCTGCTCGTCGCCGCGGGCGTCTGGAACGGCCTCGGAATCGTCCCCGGAATCCCCCTCGCCGCGCTCACGTGGCTCGGTTTCGGACTGGCGACAACCCGTGAGTAACCCGCGTCTCGACCCGCCCCGGACGATGCCGACCTACGCGGTTCGGGCGCCGCTCGCGCGCTGGCTGCGCGACGAAGCCAAACGCGCGCACGACGATCTAGGCGCGTACCGCCTGCTCGACGTCGGCTGCGGGCAGAAGCCGTACGAGCCGTTCTTCGCGCCGTTCGTCGCGTCGTACATCGGCGTCGATCCCGTCGACAACCCACACGCCGAGCTAAAAGGGACAGTCGAGGACCTCCCCGTCGAGGACGGCACCTTCGACGTCGTCCTTTGCAGCCAGGTGCTGGAGCATTGCGACGACCCCGCCCGCGCCATCTCCGAGCTGCATCGCGCCACAGCTCCCGGCGGCCGGCTGCTGCTCTCGACGCACGGCGTGCAGGTCTACCACCCGTCGCCCGTGGATTTCTGGCGCTGGACCCACGCCGGCCTCGAGAAGGTCGTGCGGGAGAACGGCGACTGGACCTCCGTTAGGGTGTCCCCGGCCTCCGGAACCACGGCCTGCGTCGCGATGCTTGTGAACATGTACATAGACCTCGCCGCCCGCCGCGCCCATGTCGGCGCGCTCGCGAAGCCCATCGTCGCCGGGCTGAACACGCTTGCGGAGGCAATCGACGGCCGCTCCTCACGACTACGCAACCCCGGCCCTGGGACGCTGCACGCCAACTTCCACGTCGTTGCGGAGAAAGCCGCGTGAGCCGCCGAGTCCTGGTCACCGGTGGCGGTGGCTTCATCGGCTCGAACCTCGTGCGCGCGTTGCTCGAACGCGGCGACGAGGTTCGCGTGCTCGACAACTTCTCGACCGGCAACCGTACGAACCTCGAAGGACTCGACATCGAGGTCGTCGAAGGCGAGCTGCGCTCGTACGAGCGCGTGCACGCGGCTGTTCGCGGTGTCGAGGTCGTCTTCCACCTCGGCGCGCTCGGCTCCGTGCCGCGGTCGGTGCAGGATCCGCTGACCTCGAGCGCGGTCAACGTCGAGGGCACGCTGAACGTCCTGCTCGCCGCGCGGGACGAGGGCATTCGCCGCGTCGTCTACTCATCGAGCTCGTCGGTCTACGGGACGCGCCGCGAACTACCGGTGGCGGAGAGCTCGCCGCCGGATCCGATCTCGCCGTACGGCGTCGCGAAGCTCGCGGCCGAGCGCTACTGCATCAGCTTCAGCCGCGTCTACGACTCGTTCGAGACCGTCGTGCTGCGCTACTTCAACGTCTTCGGGCCGCGCCAGAGCCCGTTCTCGCAGTACGCCGCCGTGATCCCGCTGTTCGTCACCGCGATCGATGAAGGGCGGCCGATCACGATTCACGGCGATGGCGGCCAGTCGCGCGACTTCACGTACGTCGCGAACGTCGTCGACGCGACGATGCGCGCCGCCGAGGCTGCCGGCGCGAACGGCCGGATGTTCAACGTCGCCGCTGGCTCGCCGGGCAGCGTCAACGACGTCGCCGACACGATCGGCCGCATCCTCGGCAAGCCGGTCGCGAAGGAGTTCCAGCCGCCGCGCCCAGGCGACATTCGCGACTCGTGGGCCGACATCACCGCCGCGCGCGAGACGCTCGGGTTCGAGCCGACCGTCGGGCTGGAGGAAGGTCTCCGGCTCACGGTCAAGGCGCTCGTCGATGGCCTCTGAGCAACGAGTCACGGTCCTGCGCGTCATCGCACGGCTCAACGTCGGCGGGCCCGCGCTGCACGTCGCGTATCTCACGGCCGGGCTGACACCGCGCGGCTACGACACAACGCTTGTTGCGGGAACAATCGCGCGCGGCGAGGAGTCGATGGCCTACATCGCGGAGCAGGCGGGAGCGCGGGTTGTCGCGCTGCCGGGGCTCTCGCGGGAGATCTCGCCGCTTCGCGACGCGGTTGCCGTCTTCCGGCTCGCAAAGCTGATCCGGCAGGTGCGCCCGACGATCCTCCACACGCACACCGCGAAGGCCGGCACGGTCGGCCGCGTCGCCGCGCTGGTTGCCGGAAGCGCTCGCCCACCGATCGTCGTCCACACCTTCCACGGCCACGTCCTGCGCGGCTACTTCGGCCCTCTGAAGTCGAAGGTCTTCCGCGAGCTCGAGCGGCTGCTCGCGAAGGTGACAACCGTGCTCGTCGCCGTCAGCCCCGAGGTGCGCGACGATCTCGTGCAGCTGGGCGTGGCGCCCGCGGAGAAGTTCGCGGTCGTGCGCCTCGGCATCGAGCTGGAGCAGCGCGTCGCCAGCGACGTCCCGCGGGACGAGGTGCGGCGCCGTCTCGGGATCCCGCCCGAGCGGTTCGTCGTCGGCTGGATCGGGCGGATGACGGGCGTCAAGCAGACGCACGATCTGCTCGCCGCGCTCGCCGAGTTGCGGGCCGAAGGTGTCGACGCCGGGTTGCTCGTCGTCGGCGACGGCCCTGATCGCGCCGGTTTCGAGCAGCGCGCGCGCGAGCTCGACCTCGTCCGGCACTGCCTGTTCCTGGGCTACCAGGAGGATGTCGCGCCCTGGTACGCGGCGATGGACGCGGTCGCGCTCCCGTCCGGGAACGAAGGGACGCCGGTGACGGTGATCGAGGCGCTCGCGGCTGGGAAGCCCGTCGTCGCGTATGAGGTCGGCGGCGTGCCCGATGTCGTGCGCGAGGGTGTCGACGGCTTCCTCGTCGAGCCGGGCAGCACCTCCGGCATGGCGGAGCGCCTCGCGCAACTCGCCGCCGATCCCGAGCTGGGCCGCCGTCTCGGCGAAGCCGGGCGCGAACGGGTGCTGGAGCGCTACGGCGTCGGCCGGCTGCTCGACGATGTCGACCAGCTGTATCGCGAAACGATCGCAAAGAAAGCGAGGTAGAGAATGGGCCACAGCTTCAGCTCGCTCGACGAGCTCGGTACGGGCTACGGGTTCCGCAAGGTGCGGCGCGGCCTCGGTGTGACGGCGTTCGGGGTCAACGCGACCGTGTTCCCGCCAGGTTTCGAAGGCTTTCTCCACTACCACGACGAGCAAGACGAGCCGTACTTCGTGCACGCCGGAACCGCGCGCGTCGAGGTGGGCGACGACGTACGCGAGCTGGGTCCGGGCGGGCTAGTGCACGTCGAGTCGAAAACGCCGCGCAAGGTCTCGAACGCAAGCGCGACGGACGATCTCGTGCTGCTCGTCGTCGGTGGCAAGGGCGGGTACGTCGAGCGCGACGGGCACCTCGTCGATCCAGGCGACGCCGAACGCCGCGCAGCGCTCGGCTCGTGAGCCTCCTCGAACGCGCGCCTGCCGGCCTTGCCGCCGGCAACGTCTATCTGAAGCGAGAGGATCTGCACGAGCTCGGCGCGTTCAAGTGGCGGGCCGCGTTGCCCGTCGTTCGCGAGTATCAGGCGCAGGGCGCGACAACAGTCGTCACCGCATCGACGGGGAATCACGGCGCGGCGACGGCCTGGGCGGTGCGTGAGCTCGGCCTGAGCGCAGTCGTCTTCGTGCCGGAGCAGGCGACCGAGGCGAAGCTCTCACGGATCGTCGAGCTCGGCGCCGAGCTGCACCGGGTCGGCGACGACTTCGACGAAGCCAAGGTCGCCGCTGCGGCGTATGCGCTGGAGCGAGGCCTGCCGTTGGTCGTCGACGGCGTCGAGCCCGCGCAGTTCGTCGGCTATCGCGCGATCGGCGACGAGATCGCGCACAACCTCGATGG
>JANYJX010000099.1 GCA_025358355.1 Actinomycetes bacterium
CAGCGTGGTGCGCACTGCGAAAGCCGAGGATCGCCGGCGGCCTGCCAAGCGCCGCGGAGAGGTAGGGCAGCGGCGCGATCCCGATCCCGCCGCCGACGAGCAGCGGGCGGGCAACATCGAGGTCGAAGCCGTTGCCGAGCGGCCCGAGGATGTGAAGTCGGTCGCCGCGGTCGAGAGCGCAGATGGCATGTGTCCCCGGCCCGATCGGGTCGATCAGGAACGCCAGCTCACCCGACGGCGCCAGGCAGAGTGACATAGGCCGTGGCAGCACTCGCCCAGGCGCCTCGAGCATGAAGAACTGGCCTGGAGCTCCCGGGTAGAGGTCGCCTCGGGAGACGCGTAGCAGCGTGTACGGCCCGACCTGCTCGACGCCCGCGACCGTGGCCAATTCGCGTCTCACGTTCTTCCTTGTGTCATTGAAACACAAAGAGTTTCGGCGCCGCTGCTCGTGATTGCCATGTGTTTCTGTACCACGAGGCAGATGCTAGGCCCCGATGCCAATGCGCTCCTGCAGCGACAGCGCGGTTTCGGCTCGGGCGTTGGCGATGGCGTGGACGGCCGCGGCGGCGCCCGCAATCGTGGTGATGCACGGCACGCGCGCGGTGATCGCCGCTTCCCGAATCCGATACCCGTCGGCCCGTGCGCCAGAGCCTTGCGGCGTGTTCACGATCAGATCGCAACGGCCCTCCTGGACGAGATCGACGACGGTTTGCTCGGCGTCAGATGCGTCGGCGACCTTTGCGACTTCCTCCACCGTGAGCCCGGCTGCGCGCAGGACGCGTGCGGTTCCGACCGTCGCGACGAGCGTGAACCCGAGGCCCGCGAGCGCGGCGGCGACCGGCGCGACCGACGCCTTGTCGGAGTCGCGGACGGACAGGAAGACGGTGCCGGATGTGGGCAGCGGCCGTCCTGCGGCGCGCTCGGCCTTCGCGAAAGCAGTGGGCAGGTCGGCCGCGCTGGCCATGACCTCGCCGGTCGACCGCATCTCGGGACCGAGTACCGGGTCGGAGCCCGGGAACCGCGCGAACGGCAGCACGGCGGCTTTGACGCTGACCTCGGTGAGCCGCGGCATCTCCAGGCCGAGATCGCTCAGCTTCTCGCCAGCAGCCAGGCGACAGGCGGCCTCGACGAGATTGATCCCGGTCGCCTTACTCGCGAAGGGAACAGTGCGAGAGGCGCGCGGGTTCGCTTCGAGGACGTAGACCATCGAGTCGGCGACAGCCAGCTGGATATTTAGAAGACCGACGACGCCAAGAGCGGGCCCGAGCCGGCGTACGACGTGCTCCACCTCGAGCGCGTTCGCGAGCGTGAGCGACTGCGCCGGCAGCACGCAGGCGGAGTCGCCGGAATGCACGCCAGCCTCCTCGACGTGCTGCATGACTGCGCCGATAAAGACATCGTCGCCGTCGCAGAGCGCGTCGACATCGATCTCGATCGCGTTCTCGATGAAGCGGTCGACGAGCACCGGCCCGGAGACCGCGGCCATCGCCTCTTCCAGTGCGTCGTCGTCGTAGCAGACTCGCATCGCGCGGCCGCCGAGCACGTACGAAGGCCGGACAAGGACCGGGTAGCCGATCTCCTCGGCAGCGTCGCGCGCCTGCTCGATCCCGTCGACAGTCGCCCACGGCGGGCAGCGGATGCCCAGCTCGCGCGCCAGCGCGCCGAACCGCTCCCGATCTTCGGCCAGATCAATCGCCACGTGCGGCGTGCCCATGATCTTGTAGCCGGCGCCTTCGATCCAGCTCGCGAGCCGCAGCGGTGTCTGGCCGCCGAACTGCGTCACCACGCCGACTGGCTGCTCACGGTCGAGCACGGCGAGCACTTCCTCGGGCGAGAGCGGCTCGAAGTAGAGGCGATCCGACGTGTCGTAGTCGGTCGAGACCGTCTCCGGGTTGCAGTTCACCATGATGGCTTCGTAGCCAAGCCGCCGAAAGGTCTGGACTGCGTGGACGCAGCAGTAGTCGAACTCGATTCCCTGGCCGATGCGATTCGGGCCCGAGCCGATGATCACGACGCGCGGGCGGGTCGCGGGCGGGAGCGGCTCGTCCGCCTCGCCCCAGGTCGAGTAGTAGTAGTTCGACCCGGCTTCGACTTCGCCGGCGCACGAGTCGACGCGGCGATACGACGGGCGAATGCCTTCGGCGAGGCGTCTCGCACGCAACTCCGGCGCGGTGGTGCCGAGCCTGGACGCGATCGCGTCGTCGCCCCAGCCAGCGCGCTTGGCACGCCAGATGTCGCCCGACTCCAGCTCCACGATCGCGTCGGCGAGCTGACCATGGAACCACGGGTGCACGTCGTCCGGCATCTCGTAGAGCGACGGCCACGGCGTGGGCAGGCCGGCGTCGAGCTCACGCGAGCCGAATGCCTTCAAGTAGGCCTCGGAGAATGTGCGGCCGATTCCCATCGACTCGCCGACCGACTTCATCTGCGTGCCGAGCGTCGTGTCGGCGCCGGGGAACTTCTCGAACGCGAAGCGCGGAAATTTGACGACGACATAGTCGAGCGTCGGCTCGAAGCTCGCCGGTGTCGTCTTCGTCAGGTCGTTCGGGATCTCATCGAGGGTGTAGCCGACCGCGAGTTTCGCCGCGACCTTCGCGATCGGATAGCCGGTCGCCTTGGACGCGAGAGCCGACGAGCGCGACACGCGCGGGTTCATCTCGATCACGCGGATCTCGCCGGTCTCGCGGCTGCGCGCAAACTGAATATTCGAACCGCCGGTCTCGACGCCAACCGCACGTACGACGGCGACCGCCGCG
Source organism: Actinomycetes bacterium (assembly GCA_025358355.1). Taxonomy (GTDB): domain Bacteria; phylum Actinomycetota; class Thermoleophilia; order Gaiellales; family Gaiellaceae; genus Gaiella. The sequence continues at coordinate 2,757 of JANYJX010000099.1, forward strand.
TCGCGCAGCTCCTGATAGGCCTCGTCGGGAAGAGTCATCTGCGGCGCCACGGTCACCGAGTCGCCCGTGTGGATCCCCATCGGGTCGAGGTTTTCGATCGAGCAGACGATCACGACGTTGTCGTTGCGATCGCGGATCACTTCGAGCTCGAACTCGTCCCAGCCGCGCACCGACTCCTCGACAAGTACCTGGCTGATAGGGCTCTCGCGCAGACCACGGGCAACCTGCGCGCGCAGCTGCTCGTCGGTTTCGGCGAACCCGCCACCGTGGCCGCCGAGCGTGAACGCCGGCCGGATCACGACTGGCAGGTCGATCCCGTCGAGCTCGTCGAGCGACGTGACGACGCGTGACTCCGGCACGATGAGGCCACAGCTCTGGACTGCGTCGCGGAACAGCAGCCGGTCTTCGGCGCGGCGAATCACGTCGACGCGCGCGCCCAGCAACTCGACGCCAAGCTCCTCGAGAATGCCCGCGTCGTCGAGCTCGATCGCGAGGTTGAGCGCGGTCTGGCCACCGAGGGTCGGCAACAGAGCATCAGGCCGCTCGCGACGCAGCACGTCGGCCACGCCTTCGAGATCGAGCGGCTCGATGTACGTGCGGTCGGCGAACCCAGGGTCGGTCATGATCGTGGCCGGGTTCGAGTTGACAACAATCGTGCGGTAGCCGTCCTCGCGCAACACCTTCAACGCCTGGCAGCCCGCGTAATCGAACTCACACGCCTGGCCGATCACAATCGGGCCAGAGCCGATCACACAGATCGACGAGATATCTCGACGCGCCGGCATCAGTGCTCCGTTCCGGGTGTCCGTTGCCACTCTGGGGAGTGGCCGGGTGCGATCTGGTGGTGGACCGTGCGCGTGCTGGTAGCACGTGTGCGGGTGCCGGTTACCGCCAGGTGCGCCTGGACGCCGCCAGTGTCCAAGGGACATTCGGAACGGAGCACCTACGCGGCTCCTGCTCGGATGTCGTCTATCCAGCGCTCCAGAATCGGGTAGGCGTCGTGCGTTCCCGGGCTCGCCTCGGGATGGAACTGCACCGAGCGTGCGCACAGGTCGGGGAAGTCCAGCCCCTCGACCGTGCCGTCGTAGAGCGAGACGTACGCGACTTCCTCGTTCTCGCTCGGCTTGACCGCGAAACCGTGGTTCTGGCTGGTGACGAGGACGCGACCTGTGCGGCGCTCGAGCACCGGATGGTTCGCGCCGCGGTGGCCGAACGGGAGCTTGTACGTCTCGTGCCCGGTCGCTAGACCGAGCAGCTGATGGCCGAGGCAGATGCCAAGCACCTGCGTGCGGCCGAGGAGCTTTGTGATCTGCTCGACCTCGTCGCGGAGCGGCTCCGGATCGCCGGGGCCGTTGGCGAGAAGCACGCCGTCGTAGCTCGCAAGCTCGTCCGCGTCGACGGAGTGCGGGTAGACCGTGACCGCCGCGCCGGCCGCTTCGAGGCGGCGCAGGATCGAGCGCTTCGTGCCGTAGTCGACGAGCGCAACACGAACGTCGCCGATCTCGGTGTGCACGTATGGCTCGCTTGGCGAGACCTGGCCGACGAGGTCGCGACCGGCCATGTCTGGCTGCTCGCGGACGGCGGCAAGTGCGTCGTCGACAGCAAGCTCGGTCTCGTCCGCGACCACGACTGCGCGCATCGCACCCGAGTCGCGCAGGCGCAGGACGAGGGAGCGCGTGTCGAGCTCTTCGAGCGCCACGACCCCCCGCTCGCGCAGCCAGCTCGCCCACTCCAGCCCACCGCAGCGGCGCATGAGGACGGCCTTCGCGTGTGGCCGCGAGGATTCGTCGCGTGAGTCGGCGACGCCGTAGTTGCCGATCATCGGCGCCGTGAAGCACACGAGTTGTTCTTCGTAGCTCGGGTCGGTGACCGTCTCCTGGTAGCCGCTCATCGCGGTCGTGAATACCGCTTCGCCGAACGCCGCGCCGCCGGCAGCGACGGACATGCCGCGAAAGACCGTGCCGTCTTCGAGCAGCAGGTAGCCGCGGGTCACAGTGCGAATACCTCGCGCCCCGCAGCGATCGTACGCACGACTCGCCCGCGGAGCGCGGCGCCGAGCAGCCACGAGTTGACCGAAAGCGAGCAGAACACATCCAGCGTGACGTGCCATTCACGGTCGAGATCGAGGACGACGATGTTCGCCGGCCCCCCAACCGCGATCCGCGGCACGGGCAGGCCGAACGCGCGCGCCGGCCCGGCCGACATCCGCTCGAAAACGGTTGCGAGCGGCAGCACGCCCGGTTGGATGAGATACGTGTGCAGCGCCGCGAAGGCTGTTTCCAACCCTGTGACGCCGAACGGCGCCTCCTCGAACGGCGCGTCTTTCTCGTGCCGCGCGTGCGGCGCGTGGTCGGTCGCGATGCACGAGAGCGTGCCATCGCGAAGACCTTCGAGCAGCGCCTGCCGGTGATCTTCCGAGCGCAGCGGCGGGTTCATCTTCACGTTCGGATCGAGAGAAAGAACGGCCTCGTCGGTGAGACAAAGATGGTGCGGCGTCACCTCGGCTGTCGCCGCGACACCGTCCGCTTGCGCGCGTCGCAGCGCCGTGACGGACTCGGCGGCCGAGACATGCATGACGTGGATCGGGCGCGACTCGTATGCGGCGATCGCGAGATCGCGCTCGACCATCAAGCTCTCGGCAATCGCGGGCCAGCCGGCGAAACCGAGCCGAGCCGACACCGCGCCCTCGTGCATGTGACCGTCGCGCGAGAGCGTCGGCTCCTCCTCGTGCAGCGCCAGAGGTCGCCGGGTGATCTCGGCGTACTGCAGCGCGCGACGCATGAGACCCGCCGAAACCACCGGTTGCCCATCGTCTGTGAACCCCACAGCGCCAGCGTTGGCAAGGTCGCCCATCTCGGTCAGTTCCTCGCCGAGCTGGCCCTTGGAGATCGCGCCGAAGAACCCGACCGGCACGGCGGCTTCCTCGCGGGCTAACTCGATGAGCGAACCAAGGGCCGCGGCCGAGTCGACAATCGGGTCGGTGTTCGGCATCGCGAGAATCGCGCAGTACCCGCCTGCGGCCGCAGCCGCCGTTCCGCTGGCGATCGTCTCCTCGTCCTCGCGACCGGGCGTGCGGAGGTGCACGTGCGGGTCGATGAACGCGGGCGCGAGCACGAGCCGTCCGTCGCCGCCGGGCTCGAGCGCCGTGATCATGCCGTTCTCGACAGTGACGATCAGCGTCGCGTCGATGCCCTCACCGGGATCGACGACGCGACCTTCGAGGGTGAACGAGCCCAAGTCGCCGCCGCGCGAGTACAGCATCACGCGACCTCGAGGGGCGGTCGCGTCTCGATCGCCGTCGGCACCGCTGCAGGCCCGGTCGTGAGCAGGTCATAGAGCACGGCCATCCGCACGACGAGGCCCGATCGCACCTGCGTGGTAATGCGCGCCGCGTCGGAATCGGCCACGCGTGGGTCGATCTCGACGCCGCGATTCATCGGCCCGGGATGCATCACGATCTGGCCGGGTCGGACGCGTTCCGGGGTGATCCCCCAGCGCGACGCGTACTCGCGCAGCGACGGGACGAATGCGGCACCGGCTTCCATGCGCTCGCTCTGCATGCGCAGCGCGTAGACCACGTCGGCGTCGCGGATCGCGTCGATGTCGAATGAGACGGCGCAACCGAGCGCCTCGATCTCGCGTGGCATCAGCGTCGGCGGGCCGACGAGCGTCGTGCGCGCGCCGACAAGTGCCAGCGCCTCGAGCAACGACCGCGCGACCCGCGAGTGCAGGACGTCGCCGACGATCGCGACGTGCAACCCGTCGAGCCGGTCGAATGCCTCGCGCATCGTGAAGAGGTCGAGCAGCGCCTGCGTCGGATGCTGGTGCTTGCCGTCGCCCGCGTTCACGACATGAGCGCCCGTGAGCCGCGCGACGAGCTGCGGCGCACCGATCGATGGATGCCTGATCACGATCACGTCGGGGTCGTAGGCCGCGAGCGTCAGCGCCGTGTCCTTCAACGACTCGCCCTTGTCGACCGACGAGCCGGACGAGCGCAGCGACATCGTGTCAGCGGAAAGTCGCTTCGCTGCGAGCTCGAAGCTCGAAAGCGTGCGCGTTGACGACTCGTAGAACAGGTTGATCACAGTTCGGCCGCGGAGCGTCGGCAGCTTCTTCACGTCGCGATCGAGCGAACTCGCAAGCGCGCGGGCCGTGTCGAGGATCCGTTCGATGTCGCCGCGCGTGAGGTCGGAGATGCTGAGCAGATGTCGGCGCGGCGAGCGCGGCGGCGCGCCGGTCGCCTCGGCCAAGCGGATGTCAGGCATCGTCGGCCTCCTCCGTTGCGGCGGCTGGGGTCAGCAGCAGAACCTCATCGGCCTCGTCGACTTCGAGCAGATGAACATGCACCCGCTCAGCGCGCGCAGTCGGCAGGTTCTTGCCGACGAAATCCGGCCGGATCGGCAGCTCGCGATGGCCGCGGTCGACGAGGACGGCGAGCTGCACGCGCTCGGGCCGCCCGTACTCGAGGAGCGCGTCGATCGCGGCGCGAATCGTGCGTCCTGTGTACAGCACGTCGTCGACGAGCACGACCGTCTTGCCTTCGAGAGCGAAGTCGAGCGCCGTCCCACGCACGATCGGCTGCTCGTGGAGCGGCGCGCCACCGGCGCGAACGCCGACGTCGTCGCGATGAAAGGTGATGTCGAGCGCGCCGAGATGGACGTCCACCCCGCTCCGCTCCGCGACGAGCGCGCGCAAACGAGCAGCAAGCGGTGCGCCGCGCGTGTGGATGCCGACGAGCGCGAGCTGGTCGAGATCCTCGGTGCGTTCGATCAGCTCGTGTGCGATACGCGACAGCGTGCGATCGATGGCCTCGGCGTCGAGCAATGTCTTCGCCGTATGGCGGCCGGGGGCGTGCGTCTTCACGGTGCTCCTTTCCGGCCTCGCAGAACCGGGTTAAAGGGTCGCCGGCGAGTCTAGCGTGCGATCCGGCGGGCCGTCACGATCAGCTGTTCGAGCCGGATTTCGACGGTCTCGAGGAGCTCGCGCTCGGCCTGCGCTACGCCACGTTCTACTTCGTCTGGGTCAAGCAGATCGAAGGTGGAGATATGGCGGCCGCGGAGTCGTTCGAGCGCGGTCTCGCGGTCAACGTTCTCTCTCGCCGCGAGCTGCTCGCTGCGAATGTCCTCAAACCCGGCTGCGGCAAGCTCCGCGGTGAGCGCTTCCTCGCTTGGGAAACGCGCCTTGTCGACCGCGGCGAGCGACGGGAAGAAGCGGCCTGCCCAGTAGCGATCGAAGTGCTCGTGCGCGAATGTCGCTACGACGACTCGACCACCGTCCACGAGCACGCGCGCGGCCTCGGCAAGCGCGACAGGCCGATTGACGAGGTGGATCACGAGTGAGTAGACGACGCGGTCGAACCACGCGTCACGGAACGGCAACTGCTCGGCGCGGCCCTGCTTCAGGCCGACGCCGCTCGGCACGCGCCCTCGGGCGACAGCGAGCATTTCGGCGCTTGCCTCCACTCCCCAGACCTTGGCGGCAGCGCGCTCGACGAGCGCAGCGGCAACTGCGCCTGTGCCGCAGCCGACATCGAGGATCCGCTGGCCTCGCAACTCGCCCAGTCGAACAACAGCGTCGAATCGCGTCCACCATGCATCGCCCACCGGCCTCAGGTGGTCGTATGTCGCAGCGCGTGCGTCGAAGTCGGTCGACCGTGCCTCGGAGGCCGTCACGCCGGGGACTCGGCCCGGCTCCGTGGAACCCGCGCGCCACGGTGCACGAGCCGCGGCTCGCCGCGCTCGGGAAACGGCACCTCGATCGTGTCGAAATCGCGCGGGACGACGGTCGATGGGAACAGCGCGCGCGCCTCTTCCTCGACGTCGCGTCCGCCGTAGCGGCTCGAAATATGCGTCAGCGCGAGCAACCCAACGCCAGCCTCACGCCCGACGAGCGCCGCCTCGCCGGCGGTCGAGTGACCGGTTTCGCGGGCGCGATCGCGCTCATCCGCGCAGAACGTCGCGTCGTGGACGAGGACATCGAACCCGGTCACCGCCTCGACGACCGATGCTGCGGGACCGGTGTCGCCGGTGAGCGCGACCCTCCTCCCCGCTCGAGTTTCGCCGAGCACCTGCTCTGGCTCCACAACAGTCCCGTCGGCAAGCATTACGGCCTCGCCACGCTGGAGCGCCCCACGTGTGGGTCCGTCGGGAACCCCGAGCGCCGCGGCGGCATCGAGATCGAATCGGCCCGGACGAGCTTCCTCCACAAACGCGTAGCCGAGCGCCGTGACGCGATGCTCCACCCCGAACGTCCGGATCGAGTATCCGTCTCGCTCGAGCGTCTCGCCCACCTCCAGCTCGACGAGATCGAGCGGGTACGTGAGCCGACCGAACACGCGCCGCAGCGCCGACACAAGATCGCGCAAGCCGGACGGCCCGTAGATCGTCAACGGCACGTCGCGGCCGCGCAGCGCGAACGTCTTGAGCATCCCTGGCAGGCCGAGGTAGTGGTCGGCGTGAAGGTGCGTCAGATAGATCTCGGGTAGCTCGGCAAGCCCCACGTCCGAGCGCAGTAGCTGTCGCTGCGTCCCCTCGGCACAATCGATGAGAAGCCGGTCGCCACCGCGGCGAAAGAGGGTGGCCGATGCGGAACGCTGGGCGGTGGGCGTCGACCCTGCGGTACCGAGAAAGACAAGGTCGAGATCCACGGGCGCCGATTCTAGCCCGGGCCTTCTAGGGCCTCCTCAAGACAGACGCGCTGAGATCCGATACGGAGCCCTATGCCACCGCATATCGCGCCTTGGCGGATCGCCGGTCGATCGGTGACGCTGCTCCGACTCTTTCTGGTCGCGTCCGCCGCGATCCTGGCGGTGGGTGCCCTCGTGTTGTCCGCTCGACTCACGGGAACGCTTCGACAGCAGGCAGTCAACAGTGAGGTGGAATCGGCGACCTTCGTCGCGAACGCCGCGCTCTCGCCTTCGATCGTTCGCGGCGACCATCTCTCCGCGGTCACACCGACGCTCTTGCGCACCGACCGAGCGATCCGCCTGCCGGTCGATGTACGCAGCCTGAACGCCTGGACGCGCAACGGCACGCTTATCTTCACGAACGTCGCCGTCCACCGCATCGGCAAGCGACTAGCGATGGACGATGGGCTCCGGCGTTTCTTCCGAACGAACAGCGCGTACGGCCAGTTCGTTGACGTGCGTACGGATGCCGACGAGCGCGCGACGGCGAACGGCCGGCCCGGGCACGATCGCCTGCTGGACACGTACGCCCCGATCGTCGGCGCTTCGGGGCGGACGATCGGGGCCTACGAGGTCTATGTCGAGACCACTCATCTCGAGGCGGTCATCGCGCGTGGCAGGCACACAATCTGGCTGACCCTCGGCGTCGTCTTCGGCTCGCTGTTCGCCGCTCTCGCGCTGTTGGTCCGTAGCGCCTCTCGGCGGATGCGGAGTCAGACGGACGCGCTGCGGGCAGGGTCGGCCGAGCTGCAGGAGTCGTACGCGAAGCTCGAGCAGAGCTCGCTCGAGACCATCGAAACGTTGAACGCGACCGTCGAGGCGAGGGATCCGTACACCGCAGGTCACTCGCACCGCGTCCGCGCGATGTCGCTCCTGATCGGGCGCGAACTTGGTCTAGCGCCAGAGCGTCTGGAGTTGCTTGGGGCAGCTGCGCTGTTCCATGACGTCGGGAAGATCGGTGTCCCCGACGCGATCCTCACCAAGCCGAGCCCGCTGACGCGCGAGGAGTTCGAGATCGTGAAGCAGCATGCGGCGCGCGGTGCCGAGATCGTCGCCCACATCTCGGCCTTGAAGGGCGCCGTCCCCACGATCTTGCATCACCACGAGCGGTGGGACGGCTTGGGGTACCCGGCGGGACTAACCGGCGAGGACATCCCCCTGGATGCGTCAATCGTTGGGATGGCCGACGCGTGGGATGCCATGACGACTGTCCGCCCGTATGCGAGCGCGTTACCTGTCGCAACCGCGGTCGGGCAACTTCGTGAGGGTCGCGGCACCCAGTTCAGGCCCGAGGTCGTCGATGCGTTTCTCGCGCTCGCGGAGCAAACGATGATCGCTCACGTCGCACGGTTGCCTGCATTCCACTTTATCCCTGGTCAGAGACGCGACGCTGAAGCGACTGGCTAAGGAAGGACGAGCCGGACGTCCGGTGTGAGTGTGGCGCCGTTCAAATGGTTCCGATGCTCGATCCTCCACACGGCTTCGCGCGGATCGCCCGCGTAGCGCGAGGTCGCGATCGACCACAGCGTGTCACCTGGCTGCACGCGGTAGTGCTGCTCAGGGCCGGATGCCCCGGAGGGTCGTGCGAACACGGCCCAAAGAAACGCTGCCAAGGTGACGAGGATGATGATACGCCCGAACATCTGTTCGCAAAGATACAACGAACGCGTGTTCGTGTCAAGGCAAACTTCTTACTTCGATCACGGGTCCCCTGATGAGCGTCGAGCGACGGTTGTTCGCCTCCGCGACAAAGCGCACGACGAACTCATAGCTCCCCGCCGCGAGGCCTGACGGCACCGCAACGGCTAGCGTCACCCGACCGTAGGGCAGCATTGCGCGAGCCGCGACGGATGGCGCCACCAACTTTTCGCCTCCAACGAGCAGCCGTGACAGAACCGATGACGGCCCAGCGCTCGAGCGCACAAACGCCGAGATCCGCGCACCTTCCGCAACCGTTGCGGTCATGGCGAACGAGACCGGCGTCGCTGCGGCAGCGTGGAGACTGGCCGGCGACGGCATGAGCCCCGCTCCGACAACGCCCGTCGCCGGAGACCACGCGGCCGGGATGCCCGAGCAGCCGGTGAGGGTTGTCTCAGACACCGCCTGCTGCACGGTGTCGGCGGACGGTCGCGCCGTTCCGTCCGCGTGATAGAGCCCCGCCTGGAAACCGCTGCGGCGCGGGTCGTCATAGAAGCCGAAGAAGTTGACCTCGGCGATGTCGGTGTCGCACGCGGCCGCACGAACGAGCTGCGCGTAGATCGCGGCCTGCGTCGGCTCGTCGGTGACCGGGACGTTCTCGCGACCCGTGTAGCCGGCAAGCGACTCCGTGCCTACCTGCCAACCGACCTCGTCAAGATAGAGCTTGAGGCCGCCCATCGTCGTCGGCTGCGGCGTCCCATCGAACGCGTCCCATAGCGCCTGCTTGACGCGGTTGAGATCAGCGAAGCCTGCGTTTGGCCACACGTAGCTGCGGCGCAGCGGATCGGTCGCTTTGACCGGGTACGGATGAAAGCTGAAGCCGTCCATGAGCGGCGCCGTTCGCCCGCTTGCGCGGTACCAGCGGCCGAGTGCCGCGAGGAAGCGCATCGGCGAGGTCGAGATGTTGCTCGGCGCGCGCGCGTCGTCGTTGCCGCGCGGCGAGAGACCAACACCGATCACGGTGATCGCCGGATCGACCGCCTTCAGCGCGTCGTACGCGGCGGCGAGATACGCGCCTGCCGTCGCGGCCGAAACATTCGCCCGGTCGCGCGCGAACTGCGGGCGTACGAACGCCGGCTGGTTCGGCTCGTTCATCACCGAGAACTGCTGTACGACCGGATACCGCGTCGCCAACGCCGTCAACCAGGCCGCGAACGCCGTCGGTGAGCTGAGGCCCGATTTAAGCTTGCGCGGCGGATACGGGTAGACGGCAAAGACGACGCGGATCGCCGTCGCCGTCGCGTTCTTCACGGCCGCATCGAGGCGCCCGACCGGGTCGATGTCGGCCGCGTCGCCGGGCGTGAAGCGCACCGTGAGCACGACCTGCCGCAGACCGAGCGCGGCCATCTGCTTGAAGTACGCGCTGCCCCCGTCAGCGAGAAACTTCGCTGTGTCGTCGTTCGCGCCGATCCCAGCCGCGCGCGCTCCTTGCGTCCACCCGAAGGCGCACGAAACAGCCGCAGAAGCGGCAATCAGCACGACGAGTCTCCGCAGTCTCATCCCCATGTTGGCGCGCGCCCCAGCGCGGTCGGAGCCAAGTCGAGCGTCGGCAACCCGGCGAGGGCGGCGTCGAGGAGCCGATCTGCGCCGAACCGCACTGGGTCGTCGGCGAGCAAGCCCGTTTCGGCCGCGATGGCGTCGATTGCGGCACGCGCTTCATCGTCGGAAGTGAGGAAGCGCGTGTTGACGGCAATACACAGGACAGGTGCCTTTCTGTGCGGCAAGGAGATCATCTCGTGCAGCGCGACCAGCTCGCGCAGCGGCGGCAGCGTCGCCCCCGGATACCCGTCGATCTCGGTCGCTCCGGCCTGATGGCAGAGGACGAATGCGTGTGGCGCGCTGCCGTGGACGAGCCCGAGCGTGACGCCGGAGTACGCGGGATGGATCAGCGAGCCCTGGCCTTCGACCCACAACAGCTTGCCGCCGCGCTCGGCTCCCTCGACGACGAGCCGCTCGGCTGCGCCGGCGATGAAGTCGGCGATCACGGCGTCGACCGAGATTCCCCAGCCCGCAATCGCGATGCCGGTCTGGCCTGTTGGGACGAACTGCGAGGCGATTCCGCGTGCTCGAGCGGCGCGATCAAGCTCGAGCGACACTGTCATCTTCCCGATCGCGCAGTCGGAGCCGACGGTCAGAACGATCTGCGCCGGCACCTCGAGGTTCGCGCCCGTCGGGCAATCGAGCCCGGCCGGCGGACGGCGCAGATCGTGCAGCGCGACGCCGTGCTCCGCAGCGAGCGCTGTCATCTCCGCATCGTCGCCAAGCATCTGATGGAGGCCGTTCTCGATCGTCAGCCCGGCGCGGATGCAGTCCTTGAGCACGTCGCGCCAGGTTGGTGGGAACCGTCCGCCCTGGGTTGCGACGCCGACAAGTGCCGCTGTTGGGGCGAACTGCAGCGCATCGGCCACCGTCGCCACTACCGGCACGCCATCGCGCCCCTCGCCTGCGCGCTCGGAGTCGACCACGGCGACAACTTCCTGGCGGCGGTAGCGCAGCACGCCGTTCATCGTCTTGGCGTAGTGCGGATCGGTGGAGTACCCCTCAGCGAGGATCAGCAAGCGCTCAGACACGGACACCGAGTCCCGGTCCGTCGGACGGCAGCTGGATACCGCCGGTGAATACGACGCCGGGGCACGGGTCGTCGGCGAGCAGCAGGTTGCCGTCGAGGTCGACGTGGTCGCAGAGCGGCGCGACGCAGCAGCCCGCCGCTATGCCGAGGCCGGACTCGATCATGCAGCCGAGCATCACGCCCAGCCCGAGCGCCCGCGCCGCGTGCGCCATGCGGATGCCTTCGCGGATGCCGCCGGACTTCGCGAGCTTGATGTTGATGCCGTGGGCGATCTCGGCACACGCCGCGACATCGGAAAGCGTGTGGCAATCCTCGTCGACGTAGATCGGCACGGGCGATTTCGCCTTCAAGACCCGGCCGCCCTCGTCGTCTGCGGGCAATGGCTGCTCGACGTACTCGACCCCGAGCGCCGCGAGCTGCGGCACGGCATCGAGCGCCTGTTCGAGCGACCACGCCTCGTTGACATCGACTTGCAGCGGCAGATCGGTGACGCCGCGCACG
>JANYJX010000077.1 GCA_025358355.1 Actinomycetes bacterium
GATCAGATCGTCGACGACTTCCCGCCGTTCAGCGCTCGCATCTACATCGCCGCGCCCGCCGGTTGGTAGGGCGAGGGCGAGCCTCGCCCTACGCGACGAGCGAGCGGTTCACCGCGTTGACGATCGCGCGCAGCGACGCGGTGACGATCGAGCCGTGGATCGCGACGCCCCACACCGCCCGATCGTCGACATCCGCCTCAACGTAGGCAGCAGCGGTCGCCGCAGCGCTCGCGGCCATCGAGTGCTCGTGGTAGTCGCGGATGTTGATCTCGAGGCCGAACGAGCGCGAGAAAGCGTCAACGAGCGCGGCGATCGGGCCGTTCCCCTCGCCTTCGATGACGTGCTCGACGCCGTTGACGCTGATCCGCGCCGCGATCTGGTCGACGTCTTCCTCACTCGAGTGCGTGTACGCGACCAGCGCATACGGCAAAGCGCAATCGAGATACGCGGCCTGGAACGCCGCCATCAGCTCGTCCGAGGTGAGCTCGCCGCCGCGACCGTCGGCCATCGCCTGGGCCTTATGCGCGAAGTCGACCTGCAGCCCACGCGGCAGCTCGAGGTGATGCTCAGCCGCCATCAGGTACGCGACGCCGCCCTTGCCGGACTGTGAGTTGACTCGGATGATCGCCTCGTAGCTGCGGCCGACATCGGCCGGGTCGAGCAGCAGGTACGGGACATCCCAGAGGTCGGAGCCAGAGCGCTCCTGCGCGCGCATCCCCTTCTTGATCGCGTCCTGGTGCGAGCCGGAAAACGCGGTGTAGACCAGCTCGCCGACATACGGGTGACGCGGATGGACGGGCAGCTCATTGCATTCCTCGACGATCGCCCTCGCCTCGTCGATGTGTGAAAGATCGAGCTCAGGATCGACTCCCTGCGTCAGCAGGTTGAGCGCGACGGTGACGAGATCGACGTTGCCCGTGCGCTCGCCGTTCCCAAACAGCGTGCCCTCCACACGAACGGCTCCCGCCATCAGGCCAAGCTCAGCGGTCGCGACCGCGGTGCCGCGGTCGTTGTGCGGATGCGCCGAGATGATCGCCGAGTCGAGCTTCGAGAAGTTCCGGCAGAACCACTCGATCCGATCCGCGTACACGTTCGGCGGGAACTGCTCGACCGTCGTCGGCAGGTTCACGATCATCTTCGAGGCCGGCGTCGGACCCCACTCCTCCGCCACCGCCTCGCAGATCTCGAGCGCGTAATCCAGCTCGGTGTGGTGGAAGCTCTCGGGCGAGTACTGGAGGATCACCTCGGTGTCGCTCTTCGCCGCGTGCTCCCTGATCTCGCGTGTCGACCGGACCGCGAGATCGGTGATCCCCGCGCGGTCGAGGCCGAAGACGACGCGTCGTTGGGTCACCGAAGTCGAGTTGTAGAGGTGCACGATGACGCGCGGCACGCCGTCGATCGCAGCGAACGTTTGCTCGATCAGCTCGGAACGCGCCTGCGTGATGACCGTGATAGTCGTGTCGGCAGGGGTCAGGTCGTCGTCGACGAGGGTGCGGACGAAGTCGAAGTCGGTCTTCGATGCCGACGGGAAGCCGACCTCGATCTCCTTGACGCCGATCGCAACGAGCAGGTCGAAGAACTTCTGCTTCCGCGCCGCGTCCATCGGGTTGACGAGCGCTTGGTTCCCGTCGCGCAGGTCGGTCGAGCACCAGATCGGCGCCTTCGTGAGAACGACGTTCGGCCAGGTCCGATCGGGCAGATCGACGGTGTCGTACGGGCGGTACTTGTGGAACGGCATCGGCATTGGGACTCACTCCTCCGAAGGACGGACTACTCCCGCGATGTGCGGGGCACGGGCAGGTGTATGTCGTCGCTCGATCCCCTAGCGGGGAAGGAGGAGGAGCGCAAGCGAGATCAGGCCGACCGAGATCGGGCCGACCGAGATCAAGCCGAAACGGGCGGAAACAGACACGTGGGGCTCGGCGATCATCCCGGCAACCATAGCCGAGGAGTTAGCGGCGCGACTAACGAGACCTCAGTCCTCGCAGATGTCAGCGATCCGCGCGCCAGCGATCGCGGCGAGGTCGGCAGTCCTGATCCGCAGTGACTGCTCGTGCGTGCCCGCTTCAAGCACCACCGACTCGACGTGGCGCAGATGCTCGTCCATGAGCACCCGAGAGGTGTACCTCGCCCGACCCGAGAGCGGCCTTCACCTTGCGGAGGTCGATCCGTTTCGACGCGGAGAGCACGGCGCGTACGAACCCGGCTTCGGTCAGGAGGATGATCGTCTTCGCGACGTGGCCGGGGTCGACGCCGGTCGCTTCCGCCTCAGCGGCAGCGCTCTGCGTGCGGTGATGCGGTATCAGCTCGAAGTAGACCTTCTGCTCGTCAAGAACGTCGGTCAACACAGTTGATGGCGCATGGGCGCTCATCGTGACCTCCTCGGCGTGCGCTTGGTGGAGAGCCGAATGCTCGCGTCGCTACCGGGATAGAACACGCTCTCGGAACCGTCGTCCCAGCGGACACGGTAGTGGGTGTGGTCAGCCTCGCCGAGCACCTCGAGGATCTCGCCGAGCCGCTCGTGCTCGCCGACGCGATGCCCCGAGATAACGACGACATCGCCTGCCGTCCCCGAGCGGTTTGTGGTCGCCTGCGTCATCACTGTCCCCTTTCCACACACGCTTCTTTGAGTCCCATTCAGCTTCGCGCTCGCGGGCAGGAGAGCCATCAGGGCGCGCACGGATTCGTTGCTCGGTTTCGCCGCACGACGTGCGACTGCGGCGATCTCCCCGCCACGGATCAGGCACAGCCCTGATGCCGGCCGAGCTCGCGTGCTCCGATGATGGAATATGCCCGCGCCCCCGACAGACGTTCCCATCGAACCTGGCCGCGTCGCAACGGACCCCCGTGAGCCTGTCGAGCTTCTCCTGCGGCAGCTGCGAACCGGGCCTGACGGCCTCTCGAGCCGCGAGGCCGAGCGCCGGCTGATCTCGTACGGCCCGAACCAGCTGGAGCGGCGAGGTGGGCGGCGCTGGCGACGTCAGCTCGCGGCGCAGTTCACGCACCCGCTCGCCCTGCTCCTCTGGCTCGCCGCGGCGCTGGCGTTCGTCGCCGGACTGAAGGTCGTGGGCGTCGCGATCCTTGCAGTCATCGTTCTGAATGCGCTGTTCGCCTTTTTCCAGGAACAGCAGGCGGAACGAGCCTTCGAAGCGCTCCGCCTGTACTTGCCGCAGCAGGCCGGTGTCCGTCGAGACGGCCAGCGGCAGATGATCGATGCGGCAACGCTCGTCCCCGGGGATGTCCTGCTCGTCGAGGAAGGAGAGCGGATCTCGGCCGATGCGCGTCTGCTCGAAGAAGCTGTTGAGGTCGATCTCTCGACCCTCACAGGAGAGTCTCAGCCGGTCTTGCGAGCTGCCGACCTGAACAGCTCGACAGGCTCGTTGCTCGAAGCGCGGGACATCGTCTTCAGCGGCACGAACTGCGTGGGCGGCGCTGCCTCCGCGCTCGTGTTCGCAACCGGCATGCAGACCGAGCTGGGACGGATTGCCGCTCTGACGGAGCGCGTCGAGGCCGAGCCCAGCCCGCTCGAACGGCAGGTGAGGCGCGTCGCGTGGCTGATCGCGATCGTCGCGGTCGCGGCCGGTCTGGCGTTCCTGCCGATCGGCTGGCTGGTGGCCGGGCTACCGCTGCACGACGCGCTGAGCTTCGCGATCGGCCTGATCGTGGCAAACGTCCCGGAAGGTCTCCTGCCAACGATCACGCTCGCGCTCGCTGTCGGGGTCGCCGGCATCGCCCGCCAGGGCGCCTTGGTCAAGCGGCTGAGCGCGGTCGAGACGCTCGGCTCGACAACCGTCATCTGCACCGACAAGACCGGGACACTGACCGAGAACCGGATGCGGGCGGTACGCGTGTGGACGCCGCTCGGCGAGGTCGACCTCGAAGCCGACAGCGAGGTCGGAAAAGCGATCGCCGGCAATCCCGTCTTGGCGCTCCTCGCCCGAGCTGTGGCCTCGTGCAGCACCGCCGAGCTCGACCCGGCGCGGACAGGCAGGTCGCGCGGCGAGGCGACCAAGATCGGCATGCTCGAGGCAGCCCGCGAGCTGGACACCGATGTCGCAGTCACGCGGCGCGAGCACAGCCGACGCGCGCTCAACCGCTTCGATCCGACGCTGCGGCTGATGTCCACGTTGGATGAGCGGTCTGACGGAAGCCTGACCTTGCATGCGAAGGGCGCGCCCGAGGAGGTGCTCCAACGAGCGACCAGCATCGGCGACCGCACGACCCACCGGCCCATCCTGGCCGCCGATCGAGAAGAGGTGCTGGCCGTCCTCGAGCGCTACGCGTCACAGGGCCTGCGCGTGCTGGCGGTCGCCCGGCGGCGCCTTCCCGAGGGCGCCGAGCCACCTGCCCGTCGGGAGGACGCCGAGAACGAACTTTGCCTGCTCGGCCTTGTAGCGCTCTTCGATCCGCCCCGACCCGCGGTTGCAGACGCTGTCGCCCACTGTCATGCCGCCGGCATCCGGATCATGGTGGTCACCGGCGACTACGGGCCGACGGCGGCCGAGATCGCGCGCCGCGTCGGGATCGCAACCGAAGGCTCGACAGTCATCACCGGCGATGAGCTCGCCAAGCTGAGCGAGCACGAGCTCGACGAGATCCTGCGCCAGGGGAAGGAACTGGTCTTCGCGCGCACGTCGCCCGAGGCGAAGCTCCGTATCGCGGACGCGCTGCGAGCGCAGGGGCAGATCGTGGCGATGACAGGCGACGGCGTGAACGACGCGCCGGCGTTACGACGCGCGGATATCGGAGTCGCAATGGGACGCTCGGGCACCGACGTCGCGCGAGAAGCAGCAACGATGATCCTCACCGACGACAACTGCGCGACGATCGTCGCCGCCATTGCCGCCGGGCGGCAGGTCTACGAGAACGTCCGCAAGTTCGTGCTCTACATCTTCGCCCACGCGACACCTGAGGTGGTCCCGTTCCTGCTTTTCGCTCTCGTCGGTGGGGCGATCCCGCTACCACTGACCGTCCTGCAAATCCTGGCGATCGACCTCGGCACGGAGATCTTGCCGGCACTCGTCCTCGGCCGCGAGCCGGCCGAGCCCGGGCTGATGGAGCGCCCACCGCGCCCGCGCACCGAGAGCGTGATCGCCAAGGCGATGCTCTTGCGGGCCTGGGTCTTCCTCGGGCTGATCGAAGCCGCGCTCGTGCTCAGCGGCTTCTTCTTCGTTCTGCTCCGCGCCGGCTGGAGCCCGCGTGACCCGGTTGGTAGTGGATCGCCGCTTCACCACGCGTACCTCGTGGCGACGACAATGACGTTCGCCGGAATCGTCGCCTGTCAGATCGGGACGGCACTCGTCGCCCGCACCGATCGCGCGTCGCTTCGCTCGGTCGGCTTCTTCAGCAACCCGCTTCTCCTCTGGGGAATCGCGAGCGAGATCGTCTTTATCGCCGCCCTGATCTACCTGCCACCGCTTCACAGTGTCTTCGGCACGGCCCCTCTCGGCGGCGCCGAGTTGGCGTTCCTCGCGCCGTTCCCGCTGATCGTGTGGGGCTCGGACGAGCTCCGGCGTCTGTTCGTTCGCCGCCGGCCAGGTTCCTGATCGGCCTTGTCCGGAGAGCAGCCCGTTCTTGATCTGGGCTGCGGAGCAGCCCCCTTAGGGGTCTACCGCGAGACAGACATGGGCGGTGAGGGACTTGAACCCCCGACATCCTGCGTGTAAAGCAGGCGCTCTACCAGCTGAGCTAACCGCCCGCGCGCCCCGGAGCGTACTCGCTCACAACCGCGGGCTCAGGTCGGGCGATCCGCTGACACCGCGCCAGCGCGCCCGCCAAGACCAAGTCCTGCCGGGCGCCCCACCCACGCGGCCAACTCACAACCACGGTTTGAATTACGACACTATGGTGCGCCCGGCAGGATTCGAACCTGCGACCCGCGGATTAGAAGTCCGCTGCTCTGTCCACTGAGCTACGGGCGCGCAGGGAGAGGGTAGCTCCAGAATAGAGTTGGCCATTTTGCAGGTACTTCTCTACCTGGATGGCGAGCACAGCCCTCCCCGAGTTGCCCGCGGGGCAGTGAACATATAGTCCGTGAGCAGCGGAATTGGGCGTCCCGGGCGTCATGTCTCGGAG
>JANYJX010000101.1 GCA_025358355.1 Actinomycetes bacterium
GGTGCGGATCTCTCGTAGCCCGGCGAGGGTGAGGAGTCCGTGTGGTGGTCGGTAGAGGCGTGAGGTGGCTCCGGTGGCGTCATGGAGTGCTGACCTTGCACGGTTGAGGTCGTCGCGTAGTAGCCGGGCTGTCCATTGGCGGCGTGATTGGTGGCGGAAGCCGTGTAGTCCGATCGAGTGTCCGGCGGCTGTGACGTCGGCTGCGAGTGAGGGCCAGCGTCGGATTTGTTCGCCGACGAGGAAGAAGACTGCTTTCACTCCGGCCTTGTCGAGGGTGTCGAGGACGGCCGGGGTTCCTTGTGGGTGCGGTCCGTCGTCGAAGGTGAGGAGCACTCCAGCGCTCCCTGGCAGGCGCGTGCGGATTCCGAAGGCCGGCCCCGCATCTGGTAGGAGGACCGGTACGGACGGTGCCCAGTACGCCGCGGCCAGCGCCGCGAGCGTTCCGGGGCGAATGAGGTTCACGTTTGCGCCGACGCTGCGAGCTCAGGCAGCGATACCGGCCTCAGCCGGGACTCGTGGAGCGCCGTAAGCGTCCATCGCACAAGCGCGCGTGCTGCCTTCGGTTCGGCGGGGAGGGTAACTACGAGAAGTTGGCCGGCGTTCGCGACGATGTGGCGCGTGTGCTGATCGATGCGGATCGCTGCGGCGACGGGGCGGCCGCCCACGTCGCGCGCGAGGAGGTACTGGCCGATCGTGAGCCCACTGTCGGGGGCGAGGTAGAAGAAGTGTCGTCCCAGCTGCCGTGATCCGTCTTCCTGGAGTTGCTCCTTGGTCTCGACCCAGCCGGTGAGCTCGCCCGCGTGCAAGGCGGGCAACGGGGCGAGGTGCGATGAGAACAGCGTGACCGCATCCTCGCGGGTCAGAGGCTGGGCGAGGGCAAGGGACGCGCTGAGACCCGGCACGTCGAGGAGCGTCGTGATGGGCTGGGACGCAGACCGGGTCGTGCGGATGATGAGCCCGATCTCCGGTTGCGAGGTCGGCAGGCTGGTGGTAGGGGTTAGTTCGAGGGCGCGTGCGGCGATCGGGAAAGCGAGGCTTGCGGCGGCGGCGAGTGCGGCGGAGGCAAGCGCGGCAACGCGAACGGCGGTGATCGGTAGGAGTCGCCGCACATCGTGGCGCGGCTGGACGCCGAGGATGAGCGAGGCGGCGCTGGAACCGCGATCGAGTGCCGCGCCGATTCCGGTCGCAAGTGCAGCTTGCAGTGCCGCGAGCAGCGCGGGTCGGGAGCCTGCCCGCTCGACCAGCCCGAGCGACTCCATCGTCTTTGCCAACAGTGGCGCGTGGCCGGGCGGTGCCCCGTAGGCGATGATCGGACACTCACGCGCCAACGCTTCCAGGCAGGTAACCCCGCCGGTGGAATGCACAAGAACATCCGCGGCGGCGAGAAGATCGTTCATCGCCTCGGTGAAGCCGAGCACGACGACCCGCGGATTCGAGGCGAAGGCGCCCCTGAGTCTCAGGAGCATCGACTCGTCCCGTCCGGCGAGACCCACGACGACCGCGTCCTCGACATCGAGAGCGGTGGAGATCGCGCCTTCGATGTCACCGACCGCCCAGCCTCCACCCGAGACGACGATCAGGGGTTGGCCGAGTGGGAGCCCGAGTGAGCGGCGAGCCTCCTCCGGCGTGCGCGCTTCCAGGAACTCGGGAGCGACCAGGAGAGCGGTTCGCTTGGCGCTGCCGCGGCCGGCGAGCCGCTCGACGACCGGGACGAGCGAGTCGTGCATCACGAGGTGGAGGTCGATCCCCCGGTGTGTCCAGAACTCGAGTCCGGCGAAATCCGTGATCGGCGCGCAGACCGGGACGGTCAGACGGCCCCGCCGGCGCAGCGAGCCGAGGATCGTCGTCAGCGGCGGGTAGGTCGAGACCACGACGTCCGGTTCGTGTTGACGAACCACGCGCATGAGGGCGCGCGAGCCGAGCAACGACACGAAGAGGTTGGCCACGCCGCGCAGAGCTCGGCTGCGGCGGAGGGTCGCGAAGAGCAGCCCGAACAGCCACGGCGCCGAGCGAAGCTGCCAGCGGTACAGGTCCGTGAACGTGTGCCGCAGCAGACGTGGCAGGAACGGCAGCACGTCACAGACGTGCGTCTCCGCACGCGCGTCCGTCTGTGCGAGAGAGAGCGACAGAGCGCGCGCCGCCGCGAGATGGCCCTCACCAACCGGGGCCGTCAGGATCAGGATGCGCGGGGAAAGGTCGGCGTCGGTTCCGGCACGAGCAGGCGGCGTCGCCAAGCACGCCGCGCGTCGATTCAAGAGTCGCCTCATCGGACGCATGTACCGCTCATCGGCAAGGGGCCGGTCATGCGCTGAGGATAGTCGGGTCGTCTGCGGGCGTGGCCCCGGTATGCGTCGGGCCAGTTCCCGCCTTCCGTAGACTGGCCCGGTGCGTCTGTCCTTCGCAGGGTCTCGTGGGCACGCATGGCTTCGGGCGTTTGCGCCGCGGGGCTGGCGCGATCTCTTGCTGCAGGTCGCACTGCTTGGCAGCTTCCAACTCGTCTACGCGCTCACCGGGATCTACGGACGTGAGAAGACAGAGGCGGCGGTCACCAACGGGCGCGGCATCCAGCGACTGGAACAGACGCTCGGGATCGCCT
Organism: Actinomycetes bacterium; assembly: GCA_025358355.1. Lineage (GTDB taxonomy): Bacteria > Actinomycetota > Thermoleophilia > Gaiellales > Gaiellaceae > Gaiella. The sequence continues at coordinate 2,597 of JANYJX010000101.1, forward strand.
GGGAGCACGGCATCCAAACCTCGGTGCTGCGGGCACCCCACATCTTCGTCCAGGTTGCGAACCAGACCTACTTCCTCTGCCAGTTCACCGTCTCGACGCTCTTCCTGATCTGGGTCTACGTTCGTCACACGGAACGCTTCGACCATCTTCGCAACGCGCTCCTCGCCGCGAACTACGTCTCGATTGCCGTCCTCTTCCTCTTCCCGGCTGCCCCTCCCCGCTTGCTCCCCGGTGCCGGGTTTGTCGACACGCTCAACGCCGACACGGTCAACCTGCACACGAAACTGATCAGCACACTCAACAACCCGTATTCGACGATGCCGAGCCTGCACGCCGCTTACGCGATCGCGATCGGCATCACCGGCGCGACGATCACCCGCAGTTGGTGGGCCAAGACCCTGTGGTCGCTCTACCCCTGCCTCGTCATCTACTCCGTGATCGCGACCGGCAACCACTTCTTCCTCGACGTCGCCGCAGGCGCCGCCGCACTGCTCGCCACCCCGCTGATCGGCGGAGCAGCCTCGCTCGCCGTCGTGTTCCGCGAGCGCTGGGGATTGGCACTCAGCTGGCAGCTAGCCGCCATCACCACGCTCGCGATCTGCCTCTTCTCGATCGGCGAAGCAACCAGAATCACCTAACAGCGCGCCGACGGCCGGTCGCTCGCGCGTAGCGCGCCGCGTAGGCTTCGACGGTGAACGAGCAGACGACCGGCCTCGACCCAGCCACTGTCGCTGATGAGGCCTGGTTCGTGCCCGGAGTGCGCGCGATCGGCGTCGCGAGCCTGTTCTCGGATCTCGGTCACGAGATACCGACCGCCCTCCTGCCGAGCTTCCTCACGGCGACCCTGGGCGCGCCAGCTGCTGCGCTTGGGTTGATCGAGGGGATCGCCGACGGCGCTGCTGGGGTCGCCCGGTTCGCAGGCGGCCCGCTAGCGGATGATCCGGAGCGGCGGCGGACGATCGCGGTCGGTGGTTATGTCACGACCGCGATCGCGTCGTCGGCGATTGGGCTCGCCGGGGCCGCCTGGCAGGTGGGGATCCTGCGCTCCGTCGCTTGGGCCGCCCGTGGTGTGCGCGGACCGGCCCGCAACGCGCTCCTTGCCGACATCGCGCCGCCAGCCGCCTACGGGCGCGCGTACGGGTTCGAACGGGCGATGGACAACCTGGGCGCGATCGGCGGCCCACTGCTCGCGCTCGGCCTCGTCGCCCTGCTCGGCGTGCGCACCGCGATCGAGCTGTCCGTTATCCCAGGGCTGATCGCCGCGGTTGCGATCGTCGCCGCCGTCCGTGCGGCACCGAAGCTCACCCGGCGGGACCCACGGCCGCTCCGGATCCACGTGCGACCCCTGCTCCATGGCCGGCTCGGCGAGCTGCTGGTCGGGATCAGCGCCTTCGAGCTCGGCAACGCCGCCGCGACGCTCCTGATCCTCCGCGCAACGCAACTCCTCACCCCTTCGCACGGGCACTCGGCCGCGGTCAAGATCGCACTCGTCCTCTACGCGCTCTACAACCTCGCAGCGACCCTGATCGCGATCCCCGGCGGCAAGCTCAACGACAGACGCGGCAGCCTGCTCGTTCTCGCGCTCGGCGCCGCCGCCTTCACGTGCTCGTTCGCCGGACTCGCTCTCACTGGCTCGAGCATCCCTCTGATCGCGCTCTTCTTCACGCTCGGCGGGCTCGGCATCGGCCTTGGCGAAACCGCCCAAAGCGCCGCCATCGCGACCCTCGCACCCCTCGAGCTACGCGGCTCCGCGTTCGGACTCGTCGCAGCCGTCCAAAGCCTCGCCAACCTCACCGCCAGCGCCATCGCCGGCCTGCTCTGGACACTCGTGTCGGCCCGAGCCGGCCTGCTCTACCTCGCCGGTTGGAGCGTCGTCGCCTTGCTGGCCTTCGCGCTCACGGGAGCGAGACGCACCAGCAGTCCACAGGGTCGAACCAGCTGACGTCGCCCACCTAAAGCATCTGCGGGAACCCCTGGAAGCGGAGCACAACCGAGATGCTCGCTCCGGCTCTGACCCGCACAGTGACGGCCGCGCCACCGCGGGCGTGCCCCTGGGCGAGCGGGGTTAGCAGATAGCGCCCCGCTGGGAGCCCAAGCGTGAAGCGACCGCGATCGTCGGAGCTGACGAGACGCCTACTGTTCGGGATCGGCTCTCCAGCCTGCGACAGCCTCGCCAGCCTGAACCGTCCGTGCGGGAACACAAGCCAGCGCTCACACGGCGGCCCTTCAGCTCGTGCCGGACCGGGACAGCCGAACGTGATCTGCGTTCGCCCCGCAACACGCCCGCTCGCGACGCCAGCGCGAACCTGAACGGCAAGCAATCCACCCGCGAGCACAACCACAACCAAAAGAGAGATGCGCTTCATCTATGCCTCCTCTCAACCCCCTCACCTAGAAGGAGCCTCCACCACCCGATCCTCGCTTCGCGCGCTGAGACCGGCGAGGTGCTGCACGTGCGGCTGCGGAAGGGTGCGGC
>JANYJX010000038.1 GCA_025358355.1 Actinomycetes bacterium
GCTGGTTCACCGAGAAGATCATCGACGCCGCGCTAAATGTCTTCGAGCGGCTCGCCTGGCAGGTCGCGTCTTTACGAAAGTCTGATGCGCTGCTAACAGTCTGCCCGGATACTCGTTTGGTGCTCGTGTCCCGCTTCACGAAATCTGGCAGGGCGGTTATTTTCGGGTTCCTGATCTGAAGGAGCACGCTGATGGCACGCCCTGTTGTTATCTCTGTTGAGGACAAGTTCAGGCTCGTCTGTTCAGTCATCTCGGGAGAGATGAGCGTCGCTGAGGCTGCTCGTCGGGCGAAGGTGTCGGAGCAGTCGGTGGGGAACTGGAAGCGGCAGTTCCTGGAGGGTGGCAAGCAGGGCCTGGCTGATGGCGGCCGGCCCGGCTCGAACCCGCAGGCGCAGCGGTTGGAGGCCGAGATCGAGGAGCTGAAGGCCGCCCTCGGTGAGGCGCACGTGGAGCTGCGGGTGTGGAAGAAGAGCGCCGAGGGTCGCCTGGGGCCTACGAGGAACTCGAGGTGATCCGCCTCGAGGCCGGGATGTCGACCGCCCGCTTCACACGGCTGATCGGGGTGCCGGAGCGCTCTTACCGCCGCTGGCAGAAGCGTGAGCGGCAGGGCCGGCCGGTGAAGGGGCCGTGGCCGACCCCGTCGGCAGACCGGATCGAACCAACAGCGATCGAGTACGCGGACCGCTGGCCGCAGTGGGGGTCGCGCACGATCGCCACTTTGATGCGGATCGACGGCCACGATGCGCCCGACTCGACCACCTATCGGGCTCTGAAGCGGGCCGGCAGGGTGTTAGAGGTCACCTACCAGGCCGACCGCCGGAAGCACGCCCAGGCGCGTAAGGCGGCGTTCGTGGTGCCACCCTTGGGGCCCAACCAGGTCTGGCAGATGGACTTCAGCGAGTTCGAGACCCGCTGGGGTGGCACCTGGCAGATCGGTGGCTGTACCGACTACTGGTCGAAGCTCGAACTCGGCTGGCACGTCTCACCGACCCAGAACCAGCACGACGCGGTCGCCGCCGTCAACATCGCCCTGGCCGAAACCGAACGGCTGCTTGGCTGCACGCTGCTCGAACATCTGACCGACCCCGAGAGCGGCGAGATCCGTCCCGTCGCCGTCGTCACCGACAACGGCGGCTGCTTCAAGTCCGGCCGCTTCGCCCGCTTCATCGACGAGCACCCCGAACTGATCCACATCCGCACCCGCCACAAGAGCCCCGGCCAGAACGGCGTCCGCGAGCGCGCCTTCCAATCACTGAAGTACGAGCACCTCTACCGGATCGAGATCGACGACGGACACGACCTCGGCCTCGAAACGGAGACCTACCGGCAGCTCTTCAACACCATCCGACCCCACCAAACCCTTCACGGACGCCGGCCCCTCGACGTCCACCTCGAAGCCTGTCAAACTCGCCAGACCCCCAAGCTATCCGAGCCCGAAACCCTGCCACTTTCATGAAGCAGGACACCCTCAACCCGCCCTTCGCCCAACTCGCCCCACTCGTCAAAGCCCTCCCTACCCGCAACGGCAAAGCCGACGGGAGCGCCCGCACCGCAGCCACAGTGCCCCGAACAGCCAGCAAACGGCCTAAAAAGGCAAGAACTCCCGACCCTCTAGCGAAGGTCGGGGGTTCGTACCTGCCACTTGTGGTGGAGCCAGCCGGGATCGAACCGGCGACCTCTTGCATGCCATGCAAGCGCTCTCCCAGCTGAGCTATGGCCCCTGGAACTGATGGAGTCTAACTTGCGGCGACCGCGTCTAACCTGATCGACGGCACATCGCTCCACAAGTCCTCGAGCCGATAGAAGTCGCGCGTCTCCGGCGTGAACACATGCAGAACGACGTCGAGGTAGTCGGCAACGATCCACGTGGCCTCGGGCAGACCCGCGATCCCGCGCGGGCTGAGTCCCTGCTCCTGCTTCAGCACACCGAGGACTTCGTCGTGCATCGACTTCGTCTGCCGCGTGTTCTGCCCGCTCACGATGACGAAGACATCCGTGAAGTCACACACGCCGCGCATGTCGAGAATCGCGACATCGGTCGCCTGCTTCTCCTGGCAGAGAGCGCCAATGTGCCGTGCGATCTCGAGCGGATTCAGGCGGCCTTCATCCTTTTTTCTACGAGTTGCCACGCGTCAGTCTAACCGCGGCGGTCGTTGGTACAGGCCGCGGCGCTCGATCTCGGCGGCGACCGCGGCAGGAACGACATCGTCGATCGGCTCGCCGGCGTCCACACGATCACGGATCTCGGACGACGAGATCGGCAGCGGCTCGATCTCGAACAGCTCCACGCGGTCGGGTCGAGCCAGCCCTTCGATCACCGCATCGAGCCGCTCGCGCGCCACACCCGGCCTCGTGGCGATGCCAAGACGGGCGAGCTCGAGCACGCGGCCCGGCTCCGTCCACGCCGGGAAGCTCGCAAGCTCATCGGCGCCGATCAGGAACACCGGATCGTCAAGTCCGAGCGCTTTGAGCGAGTCGACGGTTCGCGCGTGCGGGTCGAGCGCCACCTCGACGCCTGCGATATTCGCGAACGCGGCGGTCGCCAAAGCGAGTCGATCCTCAGCTGAACCCGTGACATCGCGATGGCCAGGTGCCGCAACAACACGCACCAACAGGCGCGTCAGCCCGAAGTGCGCGATCGCCTCGCGAGCGAGCGCAACGTGCCCGTTGTGCGGCGGATCGAACGCGCCACCGAGAATGCCTACTCCCATTCAAATACCTCGTCGCCGATCTCGACCAGAACGCCCTTGCGTACGCCGGCCGCGACGAGCGCCTGCTCGAGTTCCTCACCCTCAGGCGCGATCCCGACGACCCTAAGACCGCGGTCGGTGCGATGAACGCGATACCGCACGCCTTCCGGTCGCGGCCGATAGTCGAGGAACTCCGGCAGCTCGGGCGTGGCATCCTCGACGATGATTTCCGGCGCCATCGGGCACAGCTCGAACAGGGTGCGCTTCAGCTCGTCGATTCCCTCGCCGGTCAGCGCCGACAACGCAAGCACGCCGACGATGCGCGGGTCGTCGTGCTCGAAGGTGGTGACCGCGCCTGGCATGTCCACTTTGTTCAGCACGACGAGCTGCGACCGCTCCTCGAGGCCAGCGCCGTACAGGACGAGCTCGCGATCGATCGTCGCGAACCTGGCCGCAACGTCGGTGTCTTCGGACGCATCGATCACGTGGACGAGTAGGCGGGCCCGCTCCAGGTGCGCGAGAAACGCGTGCCCGAGCCCGACGCCTTCGCTCGCGCCCTCGATCAGCCCTGGGACGTCGGCGACGATGAGCTGATGCCCGTCCTGGCCGTCGACGGTTCCGAGCACGGGCGCGAGGGTCGTGAACGGATAGCTGGCGACTTTCGGCTTCGCGTTCGAGATGCAGCGCAGCAGCGACGACTTCCCGGCGTTCGGCAGCCCCGCGAGCGCCGCGTCGGCCAGCAGCTTGAGATGCAGATCGAGATCGCGACCCTCCCCGGGGAGCCCGGTCTCGGCAAAGCGCGGCGTCTGTCGCGTCGGCGTCGCAAAGTTCGAGTTGCCGCGACCGCCGTTGCCGCCGCGCGCCACGACAAGCCGCGCCTCATCGGCCGCGAGATCGGTGACAAGCGACCCGTCCGCTGCGAACACCTGCGTCCCGACCGGCACCGTCAGCTCGATCGTCTCGCCGTCCGCGCCGTGCTTCCTCGTCCCGCGCCCGTTCCCTCCGCTCTCCGCGAGGAACTTCCTCTTCGCCCGGAAACCGGACAGATCGCGCAGAGCAGCATCCGCAATGAGCACGACATCGCCCCCACGCCCGCCGTCGCCGCCGTCCGGCCCGCCCTTCGGGACGAACTTCTCACGACGGAAGCTGAGCCCGCCGTCGCCCCCGCGGCCGGCCCGCACGTGGATGCGAGCCCGATCGTGGAACACGCTGAGCTAGCTGGTCGGCTCGGCCGCGGCGACCGAGATGAAGCGCTTCTCGCCGCTGCGCCGGAACTCGACCACGCCTTCGCGCATCGCGAAGATCGTGTCGTCGCGGCCGATGCCGGCACCCGGGCCGGGACGGAACCGCGTGCCACGCTGACGGACGATGATCATGCCCGCCTTCACTTTCTGGCCGGCGAAGATCTTGACGCCAAGCCGCTGAGCGGCGGAGTCGCGACCGTTCCTCGAAGAACCAAGACCTTTCTTATGCGCCATTAGCTCTCACCTCCCGCAAGTGCCGACTCGAGCGCGGCGAGCGCACCCTTCCGCTTGCCGTGGGCCTGCTCATACGCAAGTGCCTCGTTGAGCGCCGCCACATCCCACGATGCGACCGCGGTCTTGATCTCGGCGACGGTCAGATCTGCATAGCCCGAGGGCACGCCGACGGCCGATGCCTCGACGGCGCCGGACGCTTCGACGACGACGGGCGCGACGGCTTCGACAGTGACCTCGGCCTTCGGCTTCGTAGGGACGGCCCTCTTGCCGCCAGACCCGGCGCCAATCGACTCGATCTGAATCTGTGTCAGTGCCGAGCGGAAACCGTTGTGGCGCTTATAGCCGGTGCGCTTCTTGTACTTGCCGATCCGGATCTTCGGGCCACGCAGCTGGCCGAGCACCTTGGCGGTCACGACCACATCCGACGGCGCGATCAGTGTGTCACCGTTCCCGCCGACAAGCAGGACGGGAGGCGTGAACGTGTTCCCGTCCTCTTCCGCCAGCCGGTCGACGAGCAACCGCTCGCCCTCACGGACGCGATACTGCTTGCCGCCGACAGAGATGATCGCGTAGCTCATTGGTGTCCTTCGGAATCAATCGGATCGCGCACGGAGACGCGGGCCGTGGCCCGCGAGCCGGGGGATTGTAGCAGCGTCGCTAGATCGACCAGCGAACGAGGTCGCTAGGCCCGCTAACGATCCAGGTCGTCGAGCCACTCCGACATTGGCACATACCCGCCATCAGCCGGTGCGTCGACCGCCGGCCCGGCCACCACCGCGGCCGGAACCGGCTCGGCGGTTGGCTCGACAACCGGCTCGACACTCCGCCCAGCATCCGGGGCCACGTCAACGTCCGTGCCTTCGGCGACTTCCGGGTCGGCGTCGCCATTCGCCTCGGCTGCGGCTGCGCCGACCGGCTTCTTGCGCCGATTCCGGCCACCGCGCGAGCCGCGCCGTGTCTTGGGCTTCGTCGGGCCTGGCTCTGCTGATTCGTCCGCTGGAGCTTCTGTCTTGGCCTCAGCCGGCATCTCCAAGGAAGCATCGCCATTCGCGGCCGCGAGATCGTCGGTCGGCACGTGGATCTTCGGCGTCCGTTGCCGCGGAGGTCGCGGCTTGGGCGTCGCCGGAGCATCATCCGCCACGGCCTCGCCATCCGCCACCTCGTCAGCCTCAACATCAGCGTCGGCACCGTCGGCCTCAGTGTCGCCGGTCGCAGCGCCGGCACCCGCCGGCTTGCGGCGACGCCGACCGCCGCGTGAGCCACGGCGCGTGCGCTTCTTCGGCACGATCGGCAAGCCATCCTCGCCCACTACGACCTCGGCGGCTGGATCATCGTCCTCGACGTCGTCCGTCTGCTCAGATTCGGTGTCGTCCGGCTCAGAGCCGTCGCCCGCGAGCTCGTCTTCCAAGGCGTCGCCCTCGACCGGCACCGCTCCGACTTCGAGCGCTTCCTTGCGCTTGGCCGGAGCACGCGTGGGCTTCTCGGCCTCGCTCTCGAAGGTGATGGGGCCTTGACCCGCGTCACCATTGGCGGCGACCAGCGTGCCGAACGCCTGCCCTTCGAGCGTGCGCCCGACGAGCACTTTTGCCTTCTTCCCGACAAGCGATGCGGCGTGCGCGACGATGACGTCAACACCGTCGACCTTGCCAACTCCGGCGGCCGCATCGTGCAGGCCAAGCTCCACGAACTTCACCTCGACCTCGGAGCCCTCGACTGGCCCAGCCGGCTGCAGATCGACGAGCTTGCCCTCGGCCTGAACATCGAAGCAATCCGTATGGACATGCCCAACCGCGGCAGGCGCAAGGAAGAAACGGCGCTTCGCCGCCTCCTCGATCGCCGCAAGGCGCGAGCCGCCCGGCCCGGCGAGCAGCGACAGGATGCGCGGGTGCACCGCGACGCGGTATGCCTGCACACGCGACGCCGACGAGCCGAGATCGCGCAGCTTCCGCTCGACCGCCATCGCCACGGTTGTGTCCGAGACGACGATCCCGTCGCCGTCGCAGACCGGGCACTTGCGCGTGAGGATCTCGCGTGGCCCGTCCGTCACGTTCTGGCGCGTCATCTCGACCAGGCCAAGCGGTGAGATCTCGACGACATACGTCTTCGTCCGATCGCGCTCGAGCTCGGTGCGTAGCGCCTCCTCGACGGCGGCCCGGTTCTTCGGGTTCGCCATGTCGATGAAGTCGATGACGATGATCCCGCCGACGTCGCGCAGCCGCAGCTGGCGCACGACTTCCTTCACCGCCTCGAGGTTGTTCTTCGTGATCGTGTCCTCGAGCCGCGCCGACGACGTCTTCGAGCGCGAACCGACGAAGCGGCCCGTGTTGACGTCGATCACGGTGAACGCCTCGGCATAGTCGAAGACGAGATATCCGCCCGAAGGCAGATCGACGCGACGGCTCAGCGTCGACTCGATCTCACGGTCGACGCCGTGCTGCTCGAACAGTGGCGTCTTCTCCTTGTAGCGATGGACGCGCTCGATCATGTGCGGCGACGTCTTCTTCAGGTAGCCGACGATGCGCTTGTGCGTGCGCTCGTGGTCGATCGTCGCCGAGAGGAAGTCGCCGGCGAACAGGTCGCGCACGATCCGCAGCGGTAGCTCGGCCTCCTGGTAGACGAGCGCCGGCGCGGTGGCTGGCTTCGCCCGAGCTTGGATCGTGCTCCAGAGGCGCTGCAGGAAGACGAGATCGCGCTCGACATCTTCGGCCGAAGCGCCCTCGGCGGCGGTGCGGACAATGATGCCGCCGCCCTTCGCGTCAAGCTGCTTGATCACGTCCTTCAGCCGCTGGCGCTCGGCGTCTTCCAGCCGGCGGGACACGCCGAGCCCTTCGCCGTTCGGGACGAAGACGAGGAAGCGCCCGGGCAGCGAGATCTCGGTCGTAAGCCGCGCGCCCTTCGTCTTCATCGGGTCCTTGACCGCCTGGACGAGCAGCTGCTCGCCGCGCGAGATCAGATCCTGGATCTTCTTCCCGTGGCGCTTGCCCTCGAGCTCGGGGACGACGATCTCGTCAACGTAGAGAAAGCCATTCTTCTCGAGGCCGATCTCGACAAATGCGGCCTCCATGCCGGGCAGGACGTTGTCGACGACGCCGAGATAGATGTTGCCGGCGATCGAACGGCGCTCGGGGCGCTCGAGGTAGACCTCGGCGACGGTGCCGTCCTCGATCACGGCGACACGTTGCTCGCCCACGTCGACAGAGATCAGCAGCTCACGCTTGGCCGCCGGCAGCGGCGCACGGCGCGGTGGCTGCTTGCGTCGCGTGTTGCCGCTGCTGGAGCGGCTCGAGCGACGCTCGCTGTTCGTGCTGCCGCTACTTCCACCCGCTGTTCGCTCGCGTGGCTCCTTGCGCGCCGTGCCGCCTGAGCGTTGACCGCCAGATGCCAACTCCTTCGCAGGCGTTGCTGCGTCGTCTGCGCTTTCACCGTCGGCAGTGGCTGCGCCCGGCTTCTTGCGACCTCGGCCGCCACGACTGCCGCGGCGCCGGCGCTTTCTCGCCGCTTCGGCCGCGCTTTCGGCGCTCGTCTCGGTCGATTCGGCTGTCTCGGCCGGCGGCGTTGTTACCGCCGCGAGCTGCTCAGGTAGTTCGGGAACTTGCGGTGTTGAGGCGTCGTTCGGCGCCGCCTCGGCGCTCTGTTGTTTCTTGCGAAACCAGGACAAAGAGGGTGTCTCCTCGTGTAAGCGCGCTCGGGCAAAGAGCCCCGAGCCCAGCCGCCCGACCGGCGAAAGCCGGTCTACGGAGATGGGCCGACCCCATCCGAGCGGAGATCGCCTGGATGGAGGGAGCGCAGCGGGTGTTGAAATCAGCGGCCTTCACATCAGCCTCGTGGGGAAGGCTAGCACCGGCACGCTGGACGGCCGGCGGGCACCAAGGTCTCGGGCGCTATGCGGCTGCAGGGCGGAGACGGGCGCGGCGACCGCGGACAGCGCGAAGGCGCTGCGTGAGGCGCGCCCAAGCCCACGGCTCGAGCTCAGCGTAGCGCGTTTCGTTCTGCCCGCGCGTCGCCTCGAGGTACTCGAACCACGCGTCCGCCTCCTCGATCTGGAGCAACTCCTCAGCCAGTTCTGTCTCCGCCACACGCGCCTCCTCCGGTCTTGGAATCCCGGTTTCGGGGTCGGCGTCGATCCTAGGTCCTGAACCGGACGGACTACTGATGGCGCTTGAGGGCTGCTTCGCCGATCACGCGGGTGCCGAGATAGCCGGTGATACCGCCGACGAGAGGAATCCAACTGGGAAGCCTTCGGGCGAGCGAGCGCAGGCCGAGACCCGTGCCGGCGACCGCGCCGATCTCGGGCGCGCGATCGCGGTCGATCGGTTCGCCGTGGGCGGCGGCCAGGTCGAGCACGAGCCTCGTCTGGATCAGCGCCATCGCCGGAAAGTGCGCGGCGCTCCCAAACGGGACGACACCGACCGCGGCAGCCTGGCGCGCCGCTGTGTCGATCAGGTTGCGGCAGACCGCGGCGCGGAGCACAGGCAGCCGCGCGGCGAGGCTCACACCATCGTGACCAAGCCGCCGGGCGAGAGCCGCAGCGATCTCCGGGATCGGAAAGCCCTGCCCTGGCGGGCACTCGACGATGTCAGTCGCAAGCACGTACGGCAGCGACACTTGGATTCGCGCGTCGGTCTGAACGGCGAGAACCGGTGTTCCCTGGCGGGTGGCCTCGCGCAGGGCGCGCTCCTCGGCGGCGGTGAGGGAGCGAGCGACCACGACGACGAGCGCCGCCGCGCGGGCTGGGTTGCCTCCGACGACGACCGCGCCACTTGCCTCGCTTCCGGCCCGCAGCTCGCGTGCAAGCTCGTCGGCGAGGAAACCGAGCACGACGATCGGCCTGCCCGCTGCAGCGCTGCTTTGCGCGTCGCGCATCACGCCGAGCACCTCGCGGGCGCGTAGGCCGGCCGGCATCAGCGCCGCCCCCCGCCCATGAAGGGCCCAAGCTGGCCGCGCGCGTGAATCGATTGCAGGACTCCGATCGCGAGCAGGTTCGCGACCATCGACGAGCCACCGACCGTGACGAACGGCAGCGGAATACCGGTCACCGGGGCGATCCCCATGGTCATGCCGACGTTGACGAAAACCTGGAAGAGGAAGGCAAAGACGATCCCGCCGGCGACGACCGAGCTGAAGAAATCGCCCGCAACCGTGACGATGCGCAACCCGCGCCAGACGACGAGCAGATACAGCAGCAGAAGAATCGCGACGCCGAAGAAGCCGCGCTGCTCGGCGAACGAGGCGAAGACGAAGTCGGTCGCATGCTCCGGGAGATACGCGAGCCTCGTCTGGCTAGCGCCTAGCACCCCGCGCCCACCAACGCCACCCGCACCGACTGCAGTGATCGACTGCGCGACGTTGTAGCCCTGCCCGGTCGGGTCGGTCGTCTGATGCATGAAGCCGAAGACTCGCTGGGTTTGGTACGGCTTGAGCAGCGGGGTTCCCAGCGCGGGCAGCAGCCAGAGAACAGATACGACCGCAAGCACCGTCGCGACCCCGAGCAGAGCCATGTGTGTCCAGCGCGTGCCGGCGACGAACAGCACCGCGACAAGCGCGGCCGCGTACACCATTGCCGTGCCGAGGTCGGGTTGGATGAAGACGAGCCCGATCGGGATTAGCCCGAGCCCGATCGCCTCCACCACCGTTCGTAGCGACCCGGTCCTACGCGAACGCTCGGCCAGGAAACCGGCGAGCGCGAGCACGAACAGCGTCTTCCCAAACTCTGACGGCTGGAACTGGAACGGGCCGACCACGAGCCAGCGCTTCGAGCCGCGAACCGCCGCGGCTACCACGAAGACGAGCACCATCAGCCCGATCGTCCCTGCGTAGAGCGTCCGCCAGTGGCGCTGAAGCAGCGAAGGCGGCAGCACAAGCGCAATCCCGAACGCCACCACGCCTAGCGCCGCCGCGATCGCCTGGCGCACGAGGTGGTAGTGCGGATCGCCCGGGACGTCGAAACGCGTGATCCCGGCGATCGCCCACAGCCCGTAGCCGACAAGTGCCGCCACGGCGAGCAGCAGCACGAGATCGAGCCGGCGTAGCGCGCCCGCAAGCTCAAACGCGTCTGCCCGGGCAGCGCGGTGGCGCGGTCGCGATCGTCCGACGTAGTCGAGCATCAGTCCGTCTTCACCAGGACTTGAGAAACGGACTTCTGGCCGAACCACTTCTCGAAGACCTCGAGCGCAGCGGGGGCGGCAGCAACAGAGCCGTGCCCGCCGTTCTCGATCAGCGCGCACACGACGATCGGACCATGGCCCTTGTAGTCCGTCTGTTGATACGGCCCCCAGCCGCACCACCACGACTGGTTCTCGAGATGGTCGACCGGGTAGCCGGGCAGCGGGACGACCTTCTCGGCGGTTCCCGTCTTGCCGGCGATCGGCACTGGATACGTGCCGAAGACGCCCGACGAGGTTCCTTTCGCTCCATGTGTCGCGGCGAACAACCCCTGCCCGATGATGTCGACGGCCGAGCGATCGATCCCGGCTGGCTGCGGCGGATTCGGAGCGAAGCGGCGAAGCACGACCGGCTGCTGCCCGTTCGCGGCCGGGCGATCTACTCCAGCGACGAGGTACGGCGTGACGAGATTGCCACCGTTCGCGAGCGTCGCGTAGAAACGCGCCATCTGCAGCGGCGTGACGGCGATGTCCTTCTGCCCGATCGCGAGCTGGATCGAGTCGCCTGGGTTCCACGCCTTGTCGACGGCCGAGGCGTACGCCCGTTTCCGCCAGGCCGGCGTCGGCACGAGTCCGGAGACCTCACCGCCGACATCGAGACCAGTCGGCGAGCCGAAACCAAACTTCTTCGCCCAATCCTGCAGCCGCGACCAGCCCGCGGGACCCCGCTGATAGAAGCGATCCCCGACCGTGTAGAAGTACGTGTCGCACGACTGGGCGAGCGCCGTTGTCAGCGTCATCGGCTCGTTCACGAACGGGTCCCAGTTCTTGAAGACGTGTTTGTCGAGACCGTACGTCGCCTGGCCCGTGCACTGGATCGACTCGTACGGCGACAGCAGATGCTCTTGCAGGGCGGCGAGCGCCGTCACCGGCTTGAACGTCGAGCCGGGGGGGTAGACGCCGGCGATCGTCCGGTTCAAGCCGGGATGATTCGCCTTATCCGCCGCGGGCTCGTTCACCAGCGGTGCGATCTTCTTCGGATCGACGCGGCCGACCCAGACCGACGGCTTGTAGGTCGGGTTCGAGGCCATCGCAAGGATGGCGCCGTCGCGCGGGTTGAGCGCGACGATCGCGCCACCGTTCGCTGCCCACTGCCCGTTCTTGTGCGCGAGCGCGATCCCGTCTCGGATCGCGCGCTCGGCCGTTCGCTGCAGCCCGACATCGATCGTCAGCTGAATCGCGTTCCCGGGCTGCGCACTCCGACGAAGCTCGAGCGCGCTCCGAGGTCTCCCGGCGGAGTCCACCCGGATCTGCGCCAGTCCGGTTCGCCCACGCAGGAACTTGTCGGACATCGACTCGACGCCCGCCTGGCCGATCTTGTCGCCAGGCCGGTAGCCCTGACTCGCTAGCGTCTGTAGTTCGGTCGGCGACACCTCTCCGACATAGCCGAGCAGTTGCGCCGCGATCGACTGGTAGGCGTAGTGACGGAGGTAGGTCTGGACGATCTCCACGCCGGGGAAGTCGACCTGGTGCTCGCTCAGGTAGGCGACCTGGTCGTAGCGTACGGCGGTCTTGACGGTGATGGGATCGACCGGGTCGTTCTTGCGCGCGTCGACATTGGCGGCGAGTTCGTCAACCGGTACGTCGAGCACGGTCGCAAGCCGGCGGATCTCGGTGTAGCGCCCGTGCTTCGGCAGGTCACCGATCCAGAGCTGGACTGCCGTGCCGGCGGTGTTGTCGACGATCACCGTTCCGTTGCGATCGAGAATCGGGCCGCGTGGCGCCTCGACGCGGATCAGCCGCAACTGGTTGTCCTGCGCAGCGGCAAGGTATTTCGGGCCCGAGAGGAACTGCAACGACCAGAGCCGGAAGAACAAGACGCCGAACACGAGCAGCGCAACCGCACCGAGGATGCCGACGCGGACGGCGAGACCAGGGGTCAGCCGGTACGGCTCCTGCGACTTAGGATCAGGCGGCAGGAAGCGACCCGAGAGCGAGCGCCGGTCACCATAGGGTGCACGACTAGACAAGGGGCTGTACCTCGCTGACCCGCTGAGTCCCTGTCGGCGGACGGAGGAGCGCGCGGCACAGGCGGTTGAGCGGCCACGCGAGCAGCAGGTTCAGCGGGATCGCGGGCAGCAGCGTCGTCACGATCGCGCGATGCGCCGAGACGGTCTCTCCAAGCATGTAGTGCAGGCCGAGCCCGCCGAACGCGACGAGACCCGTCATCACGGCGACCGTAAGCGGTACGGCGTGCGCGCGTCCGCGGCCAGTGGTCTCGCCGTAGCGTCCTGCCCAGTAGCCGACGACCGTGAGCAGCAGCGCGGTGATGCCGAGCGTCCCGAGCGTTGCGGTATCGACGAGCAACCCGCCGGCGAATCCTGCGACTGCGCCCGCAACGGAGCCGCGCAGAAGCGCGAGGCACACGAGTACAACGAGCAACGCGTCTGGCGTGCCGCCGAGAATCGAGGTCGGGGCCAGGATCGAGACCTGGACAATCGCCACGAGGACGACGAGCACCGCGGCGCGAATCGTCCAACTCATCGGGCTGTCCCCGCGGACGAGGCGGTCTTTCGCACGAGGACGATCACCGCGTCGAGCGCCGAGAAATCGGCAAACGGCTGCACCTGCACCTGCTTGTAGAGGTCGGTATCCGACTGGCCGACGCTCGTCACGACACCGATCGGGAT
This sequence comes from Actinomycetes bacterium, assembly GCA_025358355.1. Lineage (GTDB taxonomy): Bacteria > Actinomycetota > Thermoleophilia > Gaiellales > Gaiellaceae > Gaiella. The sequence goes on from JANYJX010000038.1 coordinate 12,960, forward strand.
CCCCTTTGGATAGAGCGACGACAGCTGCGCAGAGCGCCAGCCGGCGGTGACGATTGTGTCGCCGCGACGGACATCCTTGTCCTTCGAGACGCGGTCGAGCGCGAGCGTCGCGCCGATTCCCGGGCCCTGACCGACTACGCCTGCGGCGTCCGTCTTCGCGTCGAGTGCCGAGACCGCGCTCTGCTCGTCGGTGAGCAGTGTCACGCGTGATGCGTGCGTCGTGACGCGCGTGACGAGGCCGATCAGCCCGTCTCCGTTGACGACCGGGGCGTTCACCTCGACCCCGTCGGCGGAGCCCGCGGAGACAATGATCGCCTGCGCGAACGCGCCCGCGGGACGCGAGATGACGCTCGCCGAGATCGAGTTGAAGTCGCCAGGGAACGTCGGCCCCTCCTTGAACTGGAGCAGCTTCTTGAGCTGCTTGATCTCGTTCGCGGCAAACTCGTTCTGCACGGCGAGCTGGCGGAGGCGCACATTGTCCGCACGGAGCTTCTTCTGATCCGAGCGCGCGTGGAGGAGGCTGTCAAACCACGAGTACGCGTCGTGGAACGGCCTTGCGACGCGCGTCGCGGCGATCTCGAAGGGCCGTAGCGCCGCTGCGCCCGCGTTCTGGACGGACGTCACCGGGCCACCGTTCGTCTCGCGGAACGAGAGCGTGACGAGGACGAGCGCAACCACGACGAGGACTCCGACGATCACGCGGCGCCGAAGCGCGTTGCTCGTTCGTGAAGTCTGCTGGCCTTTGGCGGAACGCCGGACGCTTACGCCCAGCACCGCCGTGCGCGCGGTGCGGTTACGGGGCACGGAGCGCCAGTGTACCGGCGCCAATCGGCGAATCGTCTGCGAGAGCGCTTGAGGCACTGCTCCGCGAACGACAGCTCAGTATGCGCGCGGGTACAGAACTCGGCTAGTTGTAGCGGCGCGAGCCGTTGCGGCGGCTACGACCAGCGCGGTTCGAGCGGTGGATCGCCTCGAACTCCTCGAGACTCCGGCCCGACCCAACGGCAACGCACGTGAGCGGGCTCTCCGCAAGATGGACTGGCATCTGCGTCTCGTGGCGCAACCTCTCCTCCAACCCGTGCAGCAACGCCCCGCCACCCGCAAGCACGATCCCGCGATCCATGATGTCCGCGGCGAGCTCCGGCGGCGTTTTGTCCAGCGTCGAGCGGATCGCGTCGATGATCTGGGTCACCGGCTCTTCCAGGGCCCGCCGGATCTCCTCGGACGAGATGACGACGGTCTTCGGCAACCCGGTGAGCATGTCGCGCCCGCGCACCTCGGCCTGCACCTCGTTCTGCATCCGATACGCCGAGCCGACCTCGAGCTTGATCTCCTCGGCCGTCTGCTGGCCGACGAGCAGCTTGTACTCCTTCTTCACGTGGGTGACGATCGCGTCGTCCATCTCGTCGCCACCGACGCGCAGCGACTGCGAGACGACGATGCCGCCGAGCGAGATGACAGCGACCTCCGTCGTGCCGCCGCCGATGTCGACGATCATGTTGCCGGTCGGCTCGCCAACAGGCAGGCCGGCGCCGATCGCCGCTGCCATCGGCTCCTCGATCAGGTACGCCTGGCGCGCGCCCGCGGACAGGGTCGCCTCTTCCACCGCGCGCTTCTCGACGCCGGTAACACCAGACGGGACGCAGACGACGACGCGCGGGTGCGCGAACCGGTGCTGGTGCACCTTCTGGATGAAATGCCGGAGCATCTGCTCGGTCACGTCGAAGTCGGCGATGACGCCGTCCTTGAGCGGGCGGATCGCCGAGATCGTCCCCGGCGTGCGTCCGAGCATTCGCTTCGCCTCGACCCCAACCGCATGCACCTCGCCCGTCCGCTGGTCGATTGCGACGACCGAAGGCTCCGACAGCACGATGCCGCGCCCGCGCACGTAGACGAGCGTGTTGGCGGTGCCGAGGTCGACCGCCATGTCGCGACCGCCGAAGCCCGAGAGCGCATTGAACCAGCCCATGAACGAACGAGTCTAGCTGCGTGCCTGCAAAAGCTCTGGCGCGTGACGTGTGAGGACGTCGATCAGAAGCGCGCCCGGCAGCCCGACGACATTGAGGTAGTCGCCTTCGATCCGCTCGACCAGCCGACCGCCGAGTCCCTGAATCGCGTACCCGCCGGCGCGCCCACGCCACTCGCCGCTTTCCACGTACTGCGACACCTCGGAGGACGGCAACGGCCGAAACCTGACCTCCGTACCAGCGTCGTAGACGACCTCGAAACCAAGCCCGCGGAGGCATAGCCCGGAGAGCACTGTGTGCGATCGACCGGCCAACTCGCCGAGCATCCGTGTCGCATCGCGCGCGTCGTCTGGCTTCCCGTACACCCGCCCGTCGACCACAACCGCGGTATCAACCCCGAGGATCAGGCCATCCCGACGAACGGATCGTGCCTTCCCGACGGCGTGCGTGCGCACCAGTTCGGCCGCCTCGAGCCCCGGCGCATCGTGTTCGACGTAGCTCGGTGCGACGACCTCAAACGGGATCCGCAGCTGCTCGAGAATCGCCCGCCGCTGCGGCGAAGTCGATGCGAGAACGAGTCGCGTCACCGCTTGCGCGCGACCCAGATCTCTTCGCTTGGCCACTGCCGCGCCCAGTCAGCAGTGACGAAGTCGTAGTACTCGTGCGCCTTCGCGCCAGCCGGCGCCTGCAACTCGTGCAACGCCTCGATCTCGAAACCGCTCGACCGCAACAGACCGATCATCTCGCCGTGCGGGAGGTGGAACTCGATGCCCTCATCAGGCCATTCAAAGCGACGCGGCACGCCGAACTGCGGCCTTACCAGCTGAGCGGCGGCAGCGCCGGCGTCGGGCGAGCAGAGAATGACGAGCGGGCTGTTTACGAGGAACACAAGCCGCCCGCCGGGCCGGAGGAGTCGCGCAGCCTCGGGGATCCAGAGCAGCGGGTCGCACCAGATCGACGCGCCGTACTCGGACAGCGCAAGGTCGAACCTCGCATCGCCGAGAGGCACCTGCTCAGCGTTCCCTTCGATCAGCGGGAACTCGATCCCTAGCTCCGCCTGGCAGCGGCGCGCGGTCTGGAGCTGCGCCGGCGTGATGTCGATGCCGACGGGCCGCGCGCCCTTCTTCGCAAGCCAGGCCGAGAAATACGCCGTCCCGCAGCCGAGCTCGATCACATCGAGGCCGCCGACGTCGCCGAGCACACCGACATCGTGCTCGGGAACGTCCCACATCCCCCAGGTAATCGAGTCCTGCCGCCAGCGGTCGAGCGCCTGCCCGTCCGTATACGCCGCGTTCTTCGTCGTCCACGCCGCGCGGTTCGCGCCGACGTAGTCGGGTTCAGACAAGGCCGTCCGGGAAGAACAGGCCGAGCTCGCGTTTGGCGCTCGCACGCGAGTCGGAGCCGTGCACGATGTTCTCGGCAAGCTCGGTCGCGAGGTCGCCGCGGATCGTTCCGGGCAAGGAGTCGGCCGGGTTCGTCGCGCCCATCAGCGAACGAATGCCGAGGATCGCGTTCTCGCCACGAACCGCGAGTGCCAGCACCGGGCCCGACGTGATGAACGAGACGAGGTCGGGGTAGAACGGCTTGCCCTTGTGCTCGGCGTAGTGCTCGGCCGCGAGCGCGCGGGAGATCTTCAGGAGTCGCGCGCCGCGCAGGTCGTAGCCGCGCCTCTCAAAACGGGAGACAACCTCTCCGGCGAGACCGCGGCGAACGCCGTCCGGCTTGACGAGAACGAGTGTGGTTTCAATAGTCATAGGGCGGCGAGTCTAGTTACTGACTCGCTGCTGCGGCGCGCGCAACTGCGCTCGCGCAGAAGGCCCGCCCGGCAGGCTCGCGGCCGGCGGCACCGGGGCGGCGCAGTACGGGCACGCCAGCCAGATCGCTTCCAACGGCGCATTACACGACTGGCAGGCCTGGCGCAGATGCGTCGTGCAGATCGGGCAGACGAGATACGACGGCTCGACGGACGCGCGGCACGTCGGGCATTCGATCCCGCGTAGTGCCAGCCGTTGCTCGATCACGCGCAGCTCGAGCTCGCGCTCACGCACCTCGCGCAGCAGCTCGGCCGGGCGGAAGAAGAGATAGACGAGCGGCCCGAGGAGCGGCGCAGCTAGGCCGAGCAGCGTCGCGATCCCGACCAGCAGCGTGCTCCCGATCCGCCGTCTCGCGTCGCGGAAGACCCAGAAGGCCGAAGCGAGCCAGAAAACGGCGCCGACCACGATCGCGACGTTGCCAATCAGCCTCCACGGAGGCGCTGCGAGAAGGAGTCCGAAGGTGGTGTGCACGGTGGGGTTCGGATCAGAGGACGAGCTTGCCGACGATATACCCGAGCGCGAACGCACCGCCAACGAGTAGAGCGAGCAGCGTCAACGCGAAGACCAGTACTGCGATTCGCTCGCGCGCGCGACTCACCTGCCCGCCTCTCGCTCGTGGCGCGCGAGGTCTGAGAGTAAGTAGAGCGAGCCTGTGACAAGGACCGGCTCCCCGAGCTCATGCGCGCGCGCAACGGCGGCTTCCGGATTCGCGACGACCTCGACGTGCGCGAAGTGCGGCCGCGCGAGCTCGGCCAGCTCGCCGGCCGGCAGCGCGCGCGCATTCGACGACTGCGTCGCGACGAAGCGCGTGCCGGCAGCGACGAGCGCGGCGAGCATCGCGTCGGCGTTCTTGTCGCGCAGGATCGAGGCGCACACGACATAGTCGGCGCCCTGGGCCAGCTGGCGGACGAGCCAATGGACGCCTTCGAGGTTGTGCGCACCGTCCCGAATCTCGTTTTCGCGCCGCTCGAGCCTGCCAGGAAGCGAGATCTCGACCTCGGCCGCGATGGCGTGGCCGGCGAACGCCTCGGCAGCTTCGCGCGCACCGCCGAGGACGATCCGGCGGCCCGGGATATAGCGCTCGAACGCCGTGTCAGCCAGAACGACCACGCTGTCCTCGTGCGCAACCGCGAGCTTTTCCTGCGCGATCTCCTCCACCGTCTCGCCCAGCACCTCGGTGTGATCCAGGCTGACATTGGTCAGCAATACAACCTTCGTGCGAAGCACGTTCGTCGCGTCGTGCCGGCCACCGAGCCCCGCTTCGACGACGGCAACGTCAACTCCCGCAGCAGCGAACTCGGCTAGCGCGGCGACGGTCAGCGTCTCGAACTGCGTGGCCCGCACCTGCTCTGCGGCAGCCCGCACTCTGCCGATCGCGGCGCCGAAGTCGACCTCGCGTCCGTCGACACGGATCCGCTCGGGCCAGCCGGACACGTGCGGCGAGATCGTCGAGCCAACGCGAAACCCGTCGGCAAGCAGCAGCGCTTCGATCGTGCGCGTCGCGGTCGACTTGCCGTTCGTCCCGACGACATGGATTGCGGGATACGCGCGCTGCGGGTTACCGAGCGCTTCGAGCAGCGCCCACATCCTGTCGAGCCCGAAGCCGTCGACCGGCCACGGCGACAGCGACTCGATCCACGCCTCGGCGCCGATCGTTTCCACGCTAGCTAGGGAGCGCGTCGAGCTCACGGCGATAGCGGGCGAGCTTCTCGCGCTCAGCCTCGACGAGCTGGGGCGGAGCGTTGTCGACGAACTTGGCGTTCGCGAGCATCCCTTCGCCGCGCGCGATCTCCTTCTGCAGGCGGGCGCGCTCGGCCGCGGCATCGCCATTCGCCTTCGCGCGATCCGGGCGGACGACAGCCGCAAAGATCCGCCGCTCGTCATCGCTAGCGAGCTCGACCTGGACGCCGCTGCGGCGGAACGTCTGCGCGGCTTCCTGCACCCGATCGAGCGCGTGGAGATCGGCGGCAAACGCGTTGTCGGGCTCCGGCCAGGGCGAAACAATCAGGCGCGTCGACCGGCTAGGCAGGTTCTGCCAGATCTCCTCTGTCACATGCGGCAGCACGGGGTGCAACAGCGCGAGCAGCCGCTCGAGCGCCGCAAGCGCAGTCGCAGCTCCGTCGGCATCCACGTCGTACAGCCGCGCCTTGATCGCCTCGGCATACCAGTCGCAGAAATCGTCGAAGGTCACGTGATAGAGCGCGCCGGCCGAGGCCGAGAAGTCGAAGCGGCGCCAGCATCCCTCCACCTCCGCGCGCGTGGCGTCGAGGCGAGCGAGGATCCAGCGCTCCTCGAGATCGCGCGGGCGAAGCGCCGCCGCAGCCTGCGGGCCGGCCGCCGTGATGATCAGCCGCGCGACATTCCAGAGCTTGTTCGAAAGCTTCCGCCCTTCCTCGATCGCGCCGTAGGAGAAACGCACGTCCTGCGTCGACGAGATCTTCAGCAGCCCGTAGCGGGTGGCGTCGGCGCCGTATTCCTCGATCGGCTCGATCGGATCGATCCCGGTGCCGAGGCTCTTCGACATCCGCCGCCCGTCGGGGGCCAGCACAGTCGAATGGATGATCACGTCGGTGAACGGCAGCTCGCCAAGCAGGAACAGGCCCGAGAAGATCATCCGGTTCTCCCAGAGGCGGATGATCTCGCGCGCGGTCGAGTTCACGTTGCCCGGGTAGTAGCGCGCCATCTCGTCGGTCGCCTCCGGCCAGCCGAGCGTCGCGAACGGCCACAACGCCGACGAGAACCACGTGTCGAGAACGTCGGGATCGCGCTCGAGCTCGGCAGAACCGCACTCCGCGCACGCGTCCGGCGCCGGCCAGGCCGACGTCGCGTGACCGTCGGCGCAGTACCAGATCGGCAGCTGATGACCCCACCAGAGCTGCCGCGAGATGCACCAATCCGGCGCGTCCTCGAGCGACTGGATCGCGAAGCGATGTTGCGACTCCGGGTGGTACTGGACGCGGCGATCCTGCAGCGCCTCGATGGCCGGCCGCGCGAGCTCGTCCATTCGGCACCACCACTGGAGCGAGACCAGCGGCTCGATGCGCGTGTGGCAGCGCTCGCACGTGCCGACGGCATGGCGGTAGTGCTCACGCTTCTCGAGCTGGTCATGCTCCTTGAGCCATGCGATGACGCGCTCGTCGGCCTCGCGCTGGTCGAGACCAGCGAAGTCCGCGCCCGCGGCCTCGCTCATCCGTCCGTCGAGCCCGATCACCGAGAGCTGCGGCAAATCGTGATCGCGCCCGATCTCGAAGTCGAGTGGATCGTGGCCAGGCGTGATTTTGAGCGCACCGGAGCCGAAACTTGGCTCCGCGCGCGCGTCCGCGATCACCGGCACGAGCCGCCCGACAACCGGCACGACGACTTCCTTACCGATCGCGTCGCGATACCGCTCGTCGTCGGGATGAACGGCGATCGCAACGTCTGCAAGGATCGTCGCCGGCCGAACCGTCGCGATCGTGATCGAACCCGATCCGTCGGCAAACGGGTAGCGCGCGTAGGTCAGCGTGTCGTCCATGTCCTCGTGCATGACCTCGAGATCCGAGATCGCGGTCTCGTGGAACGGACACCAGTTGACGATGCGATTGGCTCGGTAGATCCAGCCGCGATCCCACAGCCGCGTGAAGAACGTCATCACCGCGCCGATGTAGGCGTCGTCCATCGTGAAGCGCTCGCGCGAGTAGTCGACCGACGCGCCGAGCCGCCGCAGCTGCTCGAAGATCGTCTTCCCGGTCGCGTCGAGCCACTCCCAGGTGCGCTCGAGGAACGCGTCGCGCCCGAGCTCCTGCCGCGACGTCCCCTCGGCGACGAGCTGCTTCTCGACGACGTTCTGCGTGGCAATGCCCGCGTGGTCGTAGCCGGGCTGCCAGAGCGTGTCGTACCCCATCATCCGGTGCCAGCGCACGAGCACGTCCTGGAGCGCGCCGTTCAGCGCGTGACCCATGTGCAGGCTGCCGGTGACGTTCGGTGGCGGGATCGCAATCACGTAGCTCTCGTCGCGACGCCGACCCGCGCCGGCCGCGTACAGGCCCTCGTTCTCCCAGGTCTGCTGCCAGCGTTGCTCGACGCCGTCCGGCTTGTAGAGCGGTTCCATGAGCGGGGATTCTACGGAGGCGCCGGCCGAGCTACGGCGCTGGGGGCTTCCAGATACCGGTGATCGGCGTCGCGCGAGCCGAGAGCCCGAGGCGCGGCAAGCCCCAGCCGTCCTCGATCGTGCGCAGCAGGCTGTAGTGGTCGAAGACCGCCGCCGACCTCACGCCGGCGCGGACGAGCGGCCCGGCGACGATCGCCGGCACGATCCCGCCACCGCCGATGCTGGAGTCGTCGCTCTCGTCGAAGACGACGAAGATCGCGCCACCACGCAGCTGCGTGTTGCCGAGCAGCGGCGCGAGGAAGCGCGCGAGCCAACCGTCGCCGGTCGCGACGGGGCAGTCGTGCATGTCGTTGCAGAGGTCGGGAACGACGAGCGAGTAGTCAGGCAACGTCCCGGCCGCAAGATCTCGAGCGAACACGGGGAGCGGAACTATGCGCCGCAGCCGCTTCGGCGCCGAGACGACGCCACGGAAATAGACGAACGGGTCGTGCTTCTTCGCGTAGCGACCGGCAAACGGGCCGGTGAAACCCGCCTGTGGCAGCCCTTCCGCGTAGGTCTTCCACGTGCGACCCGCGGCCGAGAGCGTGTCGGCCAGGCTGCGTCCCGTGACGAGGCAACTCGTGCAGTCGTCGGTGATTCCCTGCGTCGAGCCGGAGACGAGCGCCAGATAATTCGGGAGGCTGGGATGCGCGACGGCGCGGTAGTTCGTCAGTGTCGCGCCGCGCAGCGCGAGTTTCGCGAACGTTGGCGCGTCCGCGCTGCCGAGCACGCGATCGCGACCCTTGTTCTCGAAGACGACGACGACAACGCGCCCGAGGTGCGGGACAGGCGGTGAAGCGCGATCGGAGCCGTACGCGGCTGCCGCGCCTACCGCAGCTGCGGCGACGGCGACAACCCAGAGGACGGGTTTAGCCGGCTTCCTCGGCAAGCTCGCCGAGGTCGTCGACATCGTGCTCGGCGCTCGTCACGAGCGTCGGCCGAATCCCGTTCGCGATCGTCTCCTTCGTGATCACGCACTTCAAGACATCCTTGCGCGACGGTAGCTCGAACATCACGTCGAGCAGCGCAGCCTCGATAATCGAGCGCAAGCCGCGGGCGCCGGTCTCGCGCTCGAGCGCGCGATCGCCGATCTCCCAGAGCGCGTCGTCGGTAAAGACGAGCTCGATCGAGTCGTAGCCGAAGAAGCGCTGGTACTGGCGCGTGAGCGCGTTCTTGGGCTCGGTGAGGATCTGCACGAGGTCCTCGCGACGCAGTTGGTGCACCGCGGAAACAACCGGCAGGCGGCCGATGAACTCGGGGATCAAGCCGAAGTTGACAAGATCTTCGGGCATCACGGCGGAGAGCAGTTCCGCACCTTCGCCCGAGTGCTTCGAACGAATATTGGCGCCGAAGCCAACCGAGTTGGCCCCGATGCGCCGCTCGACGATCTTGTCGAGGCCGGCGAACGCGCCACCGCAGATGAAGAGGATGTTCGTCGTGTCGATCGAGAGGAACTCCTGGTGCGGATGCTTGCGCCCACCTTGCGGCGGCACCGACGCGACCGTTCCCTCGAGGATCTTCAGGAGCGCCTGCTGCACGCCCTCGCCCGACACATCGCGCGTGATCGACGGGTTGTCCGCCTTGCGGGCGATCTTGTCGACCTCGTCGATGTAGATGATCCCGGTCTCGGCCTTCTTGATGTCGAAGTCGGCCGCCTGGATCAGCTTGAGCAGGATGTTCTCGACGTCCTCGCCGACGTAACCGGCTTCGGTGAGCGCTGTCGCGTCGGCAATCGCGAACGGCACGTTGAGGATCCGCGCGAGCGTCTGCGCGAGCAGCGTCTTGCCGCAACCGGTCGGGCCGAGCAACAGGATGTTCGACTTCTGAAGCTCGACATCCGACTCGTCCTGCCCCATCCGGACACGCTTGTAGTGGTTGTAGACCGCGACAGAGAGCGTGCGCTTCGCCTCTTCCTGCGACACGACGTAGTCGTTCAGAACCGAGTAGATGTCTTTCGGCCGCGGCAGATTCTCGAGATCGAGGTGCGTTGGAGCCGTGAGCTCCTCGTCGATGATCTCGTTGCAGAGGTCGATGCACTCGTCGCAGATGTAGACGCCGGGACCGGCGATCAGCTTCTTGACTTGGCGCTGACTCTTGCCGCAGAAACTGCAGAGCAGCTGCTCGTTGCCATCTGTCGCTCGGGCCATTAGACGTTCACCTCGTCTCCTTGTACTCCGTTTTGGCCGGTTCTGCTAGCCACCGTTCGAGGGCTGCAGAGCCGAAACGGGCTCAGCGGTGTGCGATCACCTGGTCGATGAGCCCGTACTCCACAGCCTCCTCGGAGGTCATGAAGTAATCGCGATCCATGTCTGCGGCAACCTTCTCGAGGGACTGGCCCGTGTGGTGCGCCATGATCTCCTCGAGCTTCCGCTTCAGTGCGATCGTCTCCCTTGCATGGATCTCGATATCGGACGCCTGACCTTGGTACCCACCCCAAACCTGATGGATGAGAACCCTCGAGTTCGGCAGTGCGCGACGCTTCCCTTTCGCTCCGCCTGCAAGGAGCAGTGCGCCCATGCTCATCGCTATCCCGACACAGATCGTCGACACGTCAGGCTTGATGAACTGCATCGTGTCGTAGATCGAGAGGCCGTCGTAGACGACGCCTCCGGGCGAGTTGATGTAGAGGTAGATGTCCTTGTCCGGGTCCTCCGACTCAAGGTGGAGGAGCTGGGCGTTGATCAGGTTCGCGATCTGCGAGTCGACCTGACCGCCGAGAAAGATGATCCGCTCGTTGAGCAGACGGGAGTAGATGTCGAACGAGCGCTCGCCGCGCGAGGTCTGCTCGATCACCATCGGAATCAACGGGCTCATGCGTGCACCTCGCCGGCTGCGACTCCCGCCCGGCTAAGCCGGGCTCCGTCGTAGCCTGCCGCCACTTGCGGCCCCCGGCTCTCCGGGCCCGTACTTCGGTACTGTGCCCTCCGGCCGGGCACCGCAAGCGCCGACCGAGGGACACGCATGATCGATGTGGTTGACGCGGGTTTCATGCGGGCTCCTTGCTGCCGGGGGTCCACAACTTCGCTTCGGTTGCGGGCTTTTCCTTTTCGGGTGTCCAGAGCTTGTCGCGTGCCTCCGCGAGCTCGACCGCGATTGGCTTCGCTTCCGCGGCCAGCCGATCAAGCGCGGCCTTCAGCCGCAAGTCCTCGCGCAAGCTCTCGTGGTGGCCGTGCGACCAGACCTCCGCGATCACCTCGTCGGCGTCTTCGCCGGCCGCGTCGGCCTGCTCGCGGATCAGCGCTTTCACGTCGTCGTCGGTGACCTCGATGCCGGCGCGGTTCGCGACGGCTTCGAGCGCGAGCTCGCGCGCGACCGACTGCGCAGCTTCGGCGCGCAGCTGACTGGTGAGGAACTCGGGCGACTGACCGGTCGCCTCGAAGTACGCCTCGGGCGTGATCCCGCGGCGCGCGAGCGAGCGGACAAAACCGTTGAGCAACTCGCGGGCGCGCGCTTCGACGAGCGGGCCAGCGGCAACGACTCCCGACTCAGCGACCAGCCTGTCCACCGCGGCTGCGCGATACGCGCCGTCGATCTCCTCTTCGAGTGCGACGCTGATCCGGCCTTCGATGTCGGCGCGTAGCTCGGCGAGCGTGTCAAACTCGCTCGCGGCGCGCGCCAGATCGTCGTCGACGGCCGGCAGAACTTTCTCGCTGACCGACTTCACCGTCACATCGACGGTGGTCGAGCCGCCATCGGCGAGTTCGTAGACGACCTGCTTTGTCTCACCCGCGCTCGCCCCGATCAGTTCCTGCTCGATCTCCTCGACGAGCTGGCCGGAGCCGAGTTCGACGACGGTGTCCGACTGGCTCTCACCCGAAGGCGTCGCAAGATCGACGACAACTGCGTCGCCGGCCTGGGCGGGACGCTCGACCGGAGCGAGCTCGGCGACCGATTCCTGCAGCGCGGCGAGCTCGCGCGCGACCAGCTCCTCGGGGATCTTTAGCTCGGCGCGCGGCACTTCGAGCGTCGTCCAGTCGACGATCTCGGGCGTCGGCTGCACCTCAACTGTCGCGCTGAACGTCCACTCAGATTCGTCGCTGGTTGGCAACACGAAGTCGAAGTCGGGGCGCGTGATCGGGCGAAGCCTCGTGGTCGCGAGCGCCACGGAGTACCAGCCGACAATGTGGCTGTCGACCGCTTCCGCGTAGATGCGCTCCTGGCCGATGCGCGAGATCAGCACCTGAGTCGGCACTTTGCCGCGACGGAAACCGGGGATCTTGACGCTCTCGGCGAGGTCGTTGGTGGCGTGCTCGACCGCGTGCTTGAGGTCGTGCGACGAGACGTCGACCGTCACGCGAACGCGGTTCTCTCCCAGTTCCTCGACGGCCGTTGCCACGCCGCCATTGAATCAGAGACATGGTGGAGTCCCGTCGGACCAACCCGCCGGGCTGAGGGCCTTCGCGTCCTACTCCGGGTTCTCCGGCGTCGCGGCCGGTGAAGCCGGATGCGGGTGAGAGGACTCGAACCTCCAAGGACCTCACGGCCCACCGGGACCTAAACCCGGCGCGTCTACCAGTTCCGCCACACCCGCGAGCGAGACGGGAGCCTATCGACCGATCAGGAGCCCGAACGTCTCGCGAACGGAATCGACGACGAAGCCGCAGAGCGAGACGAGGGCGAACACCGCGAAAGCCTCGAACGGCGCGTGCGTCTGGGAGACGAGGAGCGCAACGAACGCTCCGAGGACGACAGCTGCGGTTGCCAGCGGTCGCCGAGTCGACGTCCCAAGCGCAAGCCCGATGAGGAACGCGGCGCCGAACACCACGATTCCGAGTGTCATGGGGAAACCGTAGGACCACCACCGGACGGACAACGCCCCGTTACCAGCCGAGAGCAGGCAGAAACCGCCCGCTCAAGCCTCGAACGAGGGATGCCGATGCCCGATTCGATGGCCTCCGAGATCTCGCCCACCGTCCGACGGATCATCCTCGCGACGAGGATTCTGCTGTTCCTTGGGACCTGCGCGTTCGTCGCCCACTCACTCCTGCCTGATACCGGAACGGTTGCGACGTTCTGTGACAACTGGCTCTATGACTCACTCGTCTTCCTCGCAGCGGGACTGTGTGGCGCCCGAGCGCTGCTCGTCGAGCGAAACCGCTCCGGCTGGCTCGTGCTCGCGCTCTCTCTCGCCCTGTGGGGCGGCGGCGACACGTATTACACGCACGTGTTCGGGAACGACCCGAACCCGCCTGCGCCGTCGCTCGCTGATGTCGGCTACCTCGGATTCTTCCCGCTCGCCTACGCCGGCTTCATCCTCCTCGTACGGAGCAGGGTCCCGAAGCTCACGCCTGCGGTCTGGCTCGACGGGATCACCGCCGTCCTCGCCGTCGGCGCGCTGGGGGCGGCGGTCGTCTTCGAGGCTGTGCTGCAATCGGCGAGCGGTAGCGCCGCGGCCGTCGCCACCAACCTCGCGTACCCACTTGGCGATGTCATCCTGCTCGCGCTGATCGTCGGAGCGTTCTCGCTCACGGGCTGGCGGCCTGGCCGCGCATGGCTCGTCCTCGGAGCCGGGCTCGCTGTCAACTCCGTCGGAGACTCCGTCTACCTCTTCCAGGTCGCGAACGGCACGTACCAGCCCGGCGCTTTCCTCGATAGCACCTGGCCGATCGCGATGGTGCTCCTGGCCAACGCCGCCTGGGTATCAGAGACGCGCGAGCGGCCGATCGACGCCGAGGGCCGCGCTCTGCAGCTCATCCCTGTGTCGTGCGTCTCGGTTGCGGTCGGAGTGCTGGTCTACGACCACTTCACGCGCGTGAACGCTCTCGCACTGTTCCTCGCCACCGCGACCGTCGCGGCTGTCGTCGTCCGACTGGCGCTCACGTTCCGCGAGAACAGGCGCCTGTTCGAGCTGACGCGGAGAGAAGCGGTGACCGACGCACTGACGGGCTTAGCGAATCGCCGCCGTCTAGTCAGCGACCTCGACCGCGTGATGGCCGAGGCGACGCTCGAGGCGCCATGGATTCTCCTGCTCTTCGACCTCGACGGCTTCAAGCGCTACAACGACAGCTTCGGCCACCCCGCCGGCGACGCCCTCCTCAATCGGCTGGGAGCGAGGCTCGGCGCGGTCCCGCCTCCGGACGGTGCTGCGTACCGGCTCGGCGGTGACGAGTTCTGCCTCCTCGCACCCGCGTCCATCATCCCAGCTGCTGAGCTGATCGACGCCGCCGTGGAAGCGCTCTCCGAGCAGAGTGAAGGGTTTGCGATTGGCACATCGTTCGGCGCCGTGTTTATCCCGGTTGACGCAACGGAGCCGAGCGAGGCGCTCAGCGAGGCGGACGCGCGACTCTACGCGCACAAGCACCAAAAGAGCGCTCTCCGCGACCGGCCGCACGAGGCCCTCCTTCAGGCTCTGTACGAGCGAGACCCCGAGCTGAAGGGCCATACGAACAACGTCGCGGCGCTCGCGGTCAAGATGTGCCGCCGCCTCGGGTTGCCCGACACGGAGGTCGAGGAGCTCGATCTCGCCGCTCAACTCCACGACATCGGGAAGATCGCGGTGCCCGACGACGTGCTCCACAAGCCGGGGCCGCTCACCGACTCCGACTGGAACCTCATTCGTCAGCACACAATCGTCGGCCAGCGGATCCTCAGCGCGTCACCGGCGCTGCGTCGCGTCGGAGAGATCGTCCGTGCGACGCACGAACGATGGGACGGGACCGGATACCCGGATCGCCTCACCGCCGAGGAGATCCCGTTCGCCGCCAGGCTGATCGCAGTCTGTGACGCGTTCGACGCTATGACGTCGACACGCGCCTACCGTCCGCCGCTCACGATTGGTGAGGCGCTGGCAGAGCTCGCCCGTTGCAGCGGCAAGCAGTTCGACCCGGCGTTGATCGACATCTTCACCGCCGCGGTCACCGCTCGCATCGCGGCGTAGCTGCTGGCTATTCGCGGCGCTCGTTGGTACGCTCGCCCAAGTTCCAACGGCTCCCCACGCACGAGGCGGTACGTGGCCGACACGACCGACACTAGTAGGGGCCTTCCGGCGTATCCGTCCGCGCGCTGACCGCTCCCGGCCCGCCGCGATGCTCGAGGCGCTCGTCCGCGAACGTTGTCGTGTCCATCGTGTCTTCCTCGGTTCGGGCTCGTGTTCGGGCAGCTGGAGCAAGCGGGTCTGTGCGACGAGCGTACGATCACGTCGTATGCGATTGATCGCTCGGTTGCGCGCCGTCGTGACCAACCGTGCGCCTGGGCTGGTGGGAATTCCGTCACGCGGCCACCGCTCGGCGGCGATCACCAACGCCTCCTGAGTGGCTTCCTCGGCGAGCTCGAAATCGCCGAGGAAGCCGATCAGCGCCGCAAGGATCCTGCCCCACTGGTCACGGAAGATCCCGTCGAGGTCGTCCACACTGCATCGATCCAGTGGGCGATCGGGCGAATCTCGATAGCGCCACCCAGGCTGGCCGCCGGGATCCTGGCGGCCACCTCGATCACAACGTCGAGGTCGTCAGCGTCGAACAGGAGGTAGCCGCCGATCGCCTCCTTGAGCCCGACGAACGGGCCATCGGTCGTCAGCGTCTTGCCGTTTTGCACCCGAATCGTAGTCGCCAGCTCGGGGGGCGTCAGCCCGAGACAGCGGTCACGCCGGGCGTCTCGTTGAGCAGCTTGTAGGCGGCATAGATCTCGTTCTTCTCGCCTTCGGAAAGGCGCTCCCACTCGTCCGACCCCGGCAATGGTGCCGTGCCTTGGTAGATCAGGATCATGTACTGCATCGCTTCCTCCGTTTCTGGATGGTCAGCGATAGGACAAACGGGCAACGACGAAATCGACAGCCCGACGCAAAGAGCCTGGCAAACGCAACGCCGGCTCGATAGCCCCGGGAGGAATCGAACCTCCGCGCGCAGGTTCGAAGCCTGCCGCTCTATCCACTGAGCTACGGGGCCTTGCCGACCTGAGGGTACCGGGCAACCGCTAACCCGGCGACTCAAGAGCCACGCGCGCCGACGCTCACGAGGCACGGGCTGCGAAGCAGACCGCATTCGCGCTAGCGGATTCCCGGATCTAGCCAAACACGGGCTGCGAAGCAGACCGCTTTAGGGGTCTGCCGCGATCGTAGGAATTCGCGCGAGCGGATTCCTAGATCCTGCGAAACAAAAACAGGTGGCGGACGGGGCTCGAACCCGCGACCACCGGGACCACAACCCGGGGCTCTACCAACTGAGCTACCGCCACCACGTAGCCTCGACAGGATAGCCGCCGCGACCCGATCCGGATCGAGTCTTTAGGATCGGCACGGTGGAAGGACGGGCATGGTGAGCGGCATGCGGCATACGCGCACCGGCTGGTGGCTCGAGGAGGCAGTGTTGGCGCTCGGGCCCATCGCGCCGACGCGCCCGCTGGAAGGCGACACGACCGCGGATGTCGTGATCGTCGGCGGCGGGTATCTCGGCATGTGGACTGCGTGGCAGCTGAAGGAGCTCGAGCCGAATCTCGACGTGCTGATCCTCGAAGCCGGCCTCTGCGGCCATGGCCCAAGCGGGCGCAACGGCGGCTTTGTCTCGACTCTGTGGGACGACTTGCCCAAGCTGCGCGAGCGGGCTGGCGACGCTGGCGCGATCGAAGTGTGTCGCGCGTCGGAACGGGCGCTGCACGGGATTGGTGCGTGGTGCGAGCAGAACAACGTCGACGCGTGGTACACCGTCGCGCCCAGGCTCGATGTCGCAACGACGCCGGCACAGGTCGGGCTCTGGGAGCACGACATTGCCGAGTGCGCGGAGGTCGGTTCGCCCGAAGAGATCGTCGCGGTCGACTCCGCTGCAGCCCGCGCGATCTGCGACTCGCCGCTCTTCCTCGGTGGCGCACTGTGGCAGAAATCGGCCTCGATCCAGCCCGCGCGTCTCGCGCTCGGGCTCCGCGCGCGCCTGCTCGAGCGCGGCGTTCGCATCCACGAGCACGCCCGCGTCACCAAGCTCTCGCGGGAGGCAGTCGCGACGACCGACGGCGGCACGGTTCGCGCGCGTGCGGCCGTCTTCGCGGTGAACAGCGCCGCCGCAGCGTTCCCCGGGCATCGGCTTTCGCTCGCGGTTGCGTCGAGCCATATCGTCCTGACCGAGCCGGTGCCGGATGTCCTCGACGAGCTCGGCTGGACGGGCGGTGAGTCGATCGCCGACGGCCGCACGATGCTCCACTACCTGCGTACGACGCGCGATGGCCGCATCGCGTTCGGCTGGGGCGGCGGGCGGATGGGCGTCGGAGGGCGTGCGTCCGGGCGGCTCGAGGTCGATCCCGGTGTCGTCGCCAAGATCCGCGAGAGCCTCGTCCGCTTCTTCCCGCAGCTGCGCGGCCGCGAGGTGACGCACGCGTGGGGAGGGCCGATCGACGTCTCCCCCACCCACCTGCCGATCTTCGGCAGCCGCGACGCCGTCCACCACGGCTACGGGTTCACCGGGAACGGAGTCGGGCCGTCGTACCTCGGTGGCGAGATCCTCGCGCGGCTCGCGCTCGATCGGCGCGACGAGACGACGCGCCTCGCCCTCGTCGACCCACCGCGGAAGCTGTTCCCGCCGGAGCCGATCCGCTACGTCGGCGGCTCGGTCATCCGGCAAGCACTCGTCCGGAAAGATGCGGCCGAGGACGCGGGCCGCGGGCTCGATCCGCTGACGGCGCTCGTTGCATCGCTGCCGCGCCGACTCGGTCTACGCCTGCCTCGTTAGCGATCGACGCCGGAGCGTGGTGGCGACAGCGCCAACCGCGATCGTGCCGACACCCACGGCGAAAGCCGAGCGCACGCCGTGCGCGTCGACCAGCCAGCCGCCGGCCGCTGTCCCACCCGCGACGCCGACCATCACGGCCGTCCCGATCCACGCGAATGTCTCGGCATGCGCACCGGGTGGCGCCACGTGCTCGACGAGGCCGTATGCCGCCGTCACGAGTGGCGCTATCGGGAGGCCCGCCAGCAGTAGGAGCCCGCACATAGTCGGGATCGAGGTCGCGAGGAGCGGGAGCGCGAGCCCAACCGGCAGCAGCCACGCGAACACGATCAACTGCCGCCTCACGTCACGGGCCGGGCGTAGGCCAGCCGCGAGACCGCCAACGAGGCTGCCGGCCGAGAACGAGGCGAGAGCGAGCCCGGCGAGCGCACGCGAGCCATGGTTCTCGGCAAAGGCCGGCAGCGCGACCTCGACCGCCCCGAACGCGAGCCCCATGAACGTCGCGAGCAGAAGAATCGTGCGGACTCCAACCGCGGTCACAGCGCTGCTCCGCACATGGCCCGGCCCATGATCCGGTCGCGTGTCGCGCACCGGCGGCACGCGGACGAGCGCCAGCGTCCCGACCGCAACGGCGAGCGCGGCGCCACCAAGCGCCGCGACCGGATGGATCGCCGCGAGCAACGCGACGAAGAGCGGACCGCCGACGAAGAAGACCTCCTGCAGCGACGCCTCGAACGCGAACCCCGTCGCACGAAGCTCCTGAGGCACGAGGGCCGGCAGGAGCGTCCGAACGGATGCGCCGACGGGAGGGAACGTCGCGCCGGCAGCGGCGGCCGCAACCGCCAGCACCGGGTTCGGGACACCGGCAAGCGCAAGTCCACCGACCGTCACGAGCAAGCATGGATGCAAGATCGCTCGAGGCGTAAGCGCATGGGCCTGACCGCGTCGATCGACTTGCCGGCCGGCAAACGGCGCGCCAACTCCCAGCGCCATCGCGTAGGCGGCGGCGACCGCGCCGGCCGCTGCGTAGCTCCCGCCCTCGCCGCGGACAACGAGCAGCAGCGCGAGCGGCGTCATCCCTAGCGGCAAGCGCGCGAGCAGGCCCCAGCCGAGCAGCGCCCCGACGTGCGGAGCGCGCAGCAACGCGACATACCGGCCGGCCCCGATGACTTCGGAACCCTGCGTCATGGGCAACGCATCACCGGCGAAGAACGGCATGAAGAAAACAAGGTCGCAAGCACTCTCCACCGATCGTTCCACATCCACGGGCCCGCGCCCGCCGTCGGGAGACCCGGGCCTCGGCTGCTCAACTCGATCGCGGGGAGGCCGACGACCGAATGACCTCGTACGAGATCGACTAGCCGACGCCACATTCCCGAGCGATCAATGTCTTCCGACTCCGTTCGCCCGCTGCGGCTGGCGCCCACCCAACAAGACGAGTCCGAGTCGGTTGCGGACGAGGCGATGGATATCGTCACCGTCGTTCTGCGCTCGCTCGCCCAGACCGCGCGCGATACCGAGTCGGCGGCGGTCTTCGAGGCGTGGGCGCGTCATCTGCTCGTCGTGACGCCTGCCCCCAGCCTGGCCGACGCGCCTCCAGGAGTGCACCAGTGGTCACATGCGCGCTCGGCAGCCTCGGTCTACATCCGGCGCGAGGCGACCGCCGCGATCCAAGAGATGAGCGACATGAACGATGTCGTCTGGGCCGTCATCGAGAACACTGCGCGGATCGTCGAGGAAGACGCGCACCTCGATCAGCGCGCGGTGTGGTGCATCGAGAAAGTTGCGCAGCGCAGTCGGCCGGCCGCCGGACCAGCTGCGTCGGGCGGCACTCGACGCAGTGGCAGAGCGCGGCGAGGTGCTCGAGGCGCGCTCCACGAGAGAGGGCGCGATGGACGGTGAGCTGACCCACAAGATCGCGACGCTCACCGCGCAGCTCGACGAGGCGCACAAGGAGGCCGATCTCGACACCGTGACGGGCCTTTCGAGCCGGCGTGTGCTCGACCGCGAGCTCGCCCGCGCGACGTATCGGCAGAAGCTCTTCGGCGACCCGATCTGCCTGCTGTTGATCGACCTCCACAGGTTCAAGAACATCAACGACCTGCACGGCCACGCGACCGGCGACGAGCTCGCGGTGCTGCTGCTCTACGTGACGCGTGACGTGTGGCGACGGCAAGCGGCTAGCGGAGCGCTTCCTCGACGAGCTCCGGCAGCGCGAGCTCGGGGACGAAGAGGCCACGATCCGTGTTGCAGCTAGCGTTGGCGTCGCCGAGATCGGGATTCTCGACACCGCAGAAACGGCCGTCGAGCGGGCCGGTCGGGCGCTCTACGAAGCGAAGGCCGCAGGCCGCGATCGCGTCGCCGTCGCGCCCGATCTCGACCACGTTCCCTGAGCGCGACTCAGCTGCGGCTATCACCCCAGCCAGTGGGCTGAGCAGCGCGACCCGAGCCTTCGCGACGAGAGGTACGGGGAAAGGGCTGTGCTCAACACGGGTCGATCTGCCCTATCAGCACTGACCGACGTCAGCCGCGAGACGGCGACGGTTGCGAGCGTCCTGTACGTCATTTCTGTATGTGACACTCATACCAATGGGTATGCCTTAGGCATATTAACGAGGTTGTCGCGACCAGGGAATCGGCCGTATGACACAGACTAAGTATGCTCTTAGCACACTTATAGGTATGCCATAGCCACACTGTTTGGTATGCTCTCCTCGTACATGATTACCGATACGAACCCCTTCATCTATTCGCACCCGCTGGAACCTGACGACATCATCGACCGGGACGGCGAGACACAGACTCTCCTCAAACACGCCGTCGGGGGACATTTTGTCCGCCTCTACGCGCCGCGGAAGTACGGCAAGACGAGCCTGATCCAACGCGCGATGCGGGAAGGCGAGCTGCAGGAGGGCCTCATTCCCGTGGTGGTGGATCTGTACCGCATCGTCTCGTGGGCTGACGTTGCGGTGAGGTTCGAGCGGGCCTACTCCCGCGCCCTCAAAGGAGCGCTCCGGACGAAAGTCGAGGAGTTCCTCCAGAGGACAGGCTTAGGTCTGTCGCTTGGCGCCTACGGCATCAGTGCCAAACTTCAGCTTGATCAAAAGGCCGTCGACCCTCTTCCGGCTCTGCATGCGCTTCTCGATCTCCCGCTCCGACTCGAAGAAGGCGGCGGCTATCGCGCGTTCATCGCCCTCGACGAGTTCCAAGACGTGATGAAAGTCCCGGATCTGGACGGTCTCCTGAGGAGTCACATTCAGTACCAAGGCCACGTTGCGAGCTACGTCTTCGCCGGCTCTGAGCCTGGCCTGATGAGACAGCTGTTCGAGGACAAGGATCGGCCGCTGTACGGGTCCGCCGTCCCGATGCGCCTGGACAGGCTTCAGAATCAGGACATCGGTGAGTACATGACTGCGCGCTTCAAGGGCACCGACCGAGGCGTGGGCGAGGCCTTGAACCCGCTCGTGACGACAGCGAAGGGGCATCCTCAACGAGCCATGCTGCTAGCTCACCGTCTCTGGGAAGAAGTTCCAAAGGGCGACGTCGCGACGCTCGAGCATTGGGAGCTGGCATATGAATCTGGTCTCGAGGAGCTGGACGCCGAGTTTGACGCTCGGTGGAGAGGCCTCGAGCTATCGGAGCAGAAGACGCTGCGCGCTGTGATCTTGGGCAAAGGCTCTCCCTACAAGGACGACGTGCTTCAGCTGTTCGACTTGAACAAGGCAACAGCACAGAGCGCGCTCAAGCGCCTCCAAGCGACCGCGGACATCGAGCAGGACGGCACGCAGCAGAGGGTTGTCGATCCGCTCTTCGCGGAATGGATCAGTCGGCTCTAGCGGATGGCCTGGCCGACGTAGCCCGGGATTTTCGGCGGCGCGGAGACCGGAAATACCCCCAACGGGATTCGAACCCGTGCAGCCACCTTGAAAGGGTGGTGACCTAGGCCGCTAGTCGATGGGGGCGGGCCGACTGAGGATAGCCGCGCGAAGGGATTAGAGATGGGGTGTGCCTGAACGCGCACACGTGGCTGGTGGTTGGCTGGCCGCGACTCCTAGAGGCTGCTCGAGGGTTTGTGCAGTGGGTTCCGGTCTAGTGATGCTGCTTCCACCTTCTGTCGCAGGAGCTGGGAGATGCTTCCGCTGCGTTCGAGGATTGACGGGCAGACCTGAACGCACACACCGTCGATAAGGCGGATGCCGTCAGTGGAACGACCACTCTGTGAGGTGTGGTGAGTAGGCAACGATCATCTCGATCTCTTCGTCGTCTGGGAGCTTGAGAAAGTAAGCAGTCGCCCGTGTGTGGCCTTCGGCGATTACGTGCTGCGCTTTCTGGTGGGTAGCAGCGAGTATCAGCGCCGGGTATCTGCGGCCAGCTGCCACTCGGCTCGCGACAGCTTGAATGTTCACCCTCGGGTCCTCGTCGATGTGAAACGCGGTTCCTACATTGCTTGCTCCGTCCCGTACGAGACGGGAACCTTCGGAAAGGGCATTCCAGGTGGGGTGGTTCGCGTACTGGAGGTTTCCGATTTCCTCGCGGGTAGCCATGATCCGCGCCCACTCCGGGTCTGCTGGAAAGCCGCGAAACAGGTACGTGTTCATCTCGAACCCTCGGCAACAGGCGAGCACGTGGCGGCGCCTGGTGTTCTCTTCGGCCGTGTCCTTTGGGTCGTGCACGACCGTCAGGTCACCTTCCAGAACAACTCCGATGCACTCGTGGAAGCGCGGGGAATCGACCTCGGCCTGAAGGAACGCGAGAACCATGTCATCGGCCGTGGCCGATCCGGCGTGTCGCATCTGGCGAGCGTAATCGGCGCATCGCCGCGGCGTTGTCACTTGGGCCGCGCGCCGGCGTTACTCTGGCTGGATGACCTCACGAATGACGACCGTTCGTCGATCTCCGGCACCATTGAAGAACGAATCCGGCAACCTGGCGGCGAACGGACTCTCGATCACGAGGACGTCTGCTCGAAAATCCACGCCGTTCGGTACCTCGTGTGTTTCGCAGTGCTCTTCCCACGATCTCGCATCAGCGTCGAACTGTTCGACCACATCGTCGAAGGTTCGTTCCTTTCCGGCGAGTCGTCGCTGTTCCGCTCGCTTGTCCGACCACTCGCGATACGCCTCGTGTCGTAGATCCAGCTGGCGCAATGACATGACCGCGCTGATGTAAGGATGGTTCGTACGGAGGTTTCCGTCGCGTCCCAACTCCAGCTCGAACTCGCCGGCGACGCCGGTGATGGGGTTGAACGGTGCAACGTAGATCAGATTCCCAAACATCGCGGGCACGAGATGTTCAAGATCCATGCTGATGAAAAAGCCTATGGGGTTTGCTAGAACGACGACTAGCGGGAGAGCGGAGCCCTCGAGCGGCTTAAGGTTGCGGGCAGCTTCGCGCACGGCACCGCGAATCGGGCCGTATACCTCGTCGCTCCCGGCAGCGATGGGTTGGCCCGATGACAATCGCTCCTCGATCTTCGGAACCTTCTCGAATCCCTTGATCTCACAGACCACCCTGGCTCCATCTCGCTCGACGAGGAAGTCCGGAACGGTCGTAACCCCAAGATCCGGTTCGTACTCCGCGGTGTAGCCGCCCTGCGCGTCGAGATATCGCGCGAACCATTCCTCGGCTTCGTTCTTGAAAGCACCCACGGTGCTGGCCCCCTAGGTCGGTGCTGCCTTTCATCTTCGGCGGTACGGCTGATGTTCGAAAGAAAGAGCCCGAAGGTCTTCGTCGACCGAGACGGGCGTTAGCTTCATGCGGGATGATCGACCGTGTCAGCCTCCATCGATTCAAGCAGTTCAGGGACGCGACGTTCGAGTTGAGGCCCGCCGGTGTGACTCTCATCGCCGGAGGAAACAACTCTGGGAAGTCCTCAATCCTGCACGCTCTGGCGGTCTGGGAATTCTGTCGCACCGCGCTGGGTGCGCCATTGGCTCCGCACCCGGACGGGCCGGTGGCGGCAGAGCATGGTGCTGAACGGGGCCGGAGCACTGGCCACCGGAGTCGTCGGCGTGATCGTCGTATTGACGAAGTTCACCCAGGGTGCGTGGCTCGTGATCGTGGCAATCCCCTTGATGGTGGGGCTGTTCCTCGGGATCAATCGCCACTACCGAAAGACGGCTCGCCGTCTGCGGGCCGCCGCGGCCGCAGTCGCCTCGGCTCCACCGGCGCGGACGACAACCGTCGTGAACGTCCGCGCGATCGACGCGGCCACCGAACGCGCCGTCTGGTACGCACGCTCGACGTTTCCACGCGGTGCATGTGCCGGTGCGAGCCGACGATGGCGTCAACGCCCGCTGGCACCGCGCGAACGGGAACGAGCGTGTCCTTGAACGCCTTCCTGCCCACGAGGGGTCTGTCGACGCGGTGCTCGAATATGTCTGGGGGTTCCCGCGCGGCGAATCGGACTTCGTCAACGTCGTGGTGCCGGAGCTCTTCCGCCGGCCGTCGCTCTTCGAAGCCTTGCGTCACCGCACCGCGTTCGCGCTCAAGCTGCGCTTGCTACAGGAGCCCGGCGTCGTCGTCACCGACGTGCCGCTCGTCGAAGGTGAGCCGGCGACAGCGAGCCGCGTCATCGGCGTGATCCTCGTGTCGGGTGTCCACGGCGCGTCACTGCGTGCGGTCAACTACGCGCGAAGCATCCGGCTCCGCGAGACACGCGCGGTCTTCTTCGCTTTCGACGCCGAAGAGGCGCGCCGCATACGCGCCGAGTGGCAGCGGCGCGAGGTCGACATCCCGCTCGACGTTATCGAGGCACCGTTCCGCGACCTCGGCGAGCCGTTGCTCGCCTATCTCCGGGAGCTAACCGACGACGGCGAGACAGTCGTCAACGTGGTGATGCCCGAGCTCGTCGTCCGCGGCTGGCGTCGACTGCTGCACAACCAGCGCGCGCTCTACATCAAGCGGATTCTGCTGTTCGAGCCGCGCGTGATCCTCTCCAGCGTGCCGTACCAGCTGACCTAACCCTGCAGTGCGCTGAGCGCCGCCACGCCGACGACGATCAGCACGATTCCGGCGATCTGCACGCGGCGTAGCCGCTCTCGGAACATGAAGTAGGCGATCACCGCCGCGATGCCGCCGAACTGCGACGACAGCACCGCGCTGACCGCGACGCTGTGGCGCGCTCCGAGCTCGTAGAACACGAGACCCACGATCTCGGCGAGGCCGCCCACGACGACGTAGGGCCACGCTCGGCGCGTCAGCGTCAGCTTCGACATCGCTGCCAGCGGCATTGCAACCGCCACCACGCCGACGAGACGCGCCGGGAGCAGCCCCCACACGATCGGTAGCACCGCGCCGGCTCGGCCGACCGCGTACAGGCTCACACCGAACGAGCATGCGCCAACGAGTGCGAGCACCACCGGGCGAATCGTCGTCGGCCCGCCGTCCGCGCCGCGACTGGTTCCCGCGAGTGCAACCCCGATCGCAATGACAGGGAGCAGCGCGTACGACGCCGCCGCAAGATGCTCGCCCGCCGCGACCGAGATCACCGCGGCAATCGCCCCCTCCGTCGAGACGATCGGCGCGATCACGCCAACCTTGCCCGTTCGCATCGCGGTGTAGGTCACGAGTAACCCGCCGACATTTCCGCAGCCGGCCAGGACGAGCCACGTGATCGAACGGCGGTCGAGTCCGTCCGGCACACCGCTGAGCACGACGAGCGGACCGGCGATGATGAGACCCACGATCATCACCCAGGCGAGCACCAACCACGCGCCGAGCAGCCGCGCGGCTCGCGCCCCGCACAACGTCGTCACCGCAAAGGCGATCGCGGCTCCGAGACCGTCGAAAACCGCGATCACGTGCGGCTGCTAGCTCGGCGGGGCGTAGAACGGGTACAGACCGTCGGGAACCGAGAGGTCGTTGCCCGCGTAGCCCTGCTGCGTGTAGCCGCCTGGCGGGAGATCGCAGGTGATCCTCTTGCCCTTGACGTAGATCGCGGGTGTTGCTCCGGTGTAGTGCGAGTCGGTCGTGGGCTGCTGGTAGACGAGGTAGAGGAAAGTCCCCTGCACGATCGCCGTTCCGTCAGGCCACGTGTTCCCCGCCGCTGAGCAGTACCCGGCGTGGGGAATCTGCGCCGAACCGGAGTCATGCACAGCCGACAGGTTCAGCTGGTAGCCAGCGCCGCCTGTGAACGCCTTGAGGACACCGGGCGTTAGCGTATTCGTGCCCGTCGCGAAGAGGATCCGGTACTGGTTCGCCACGCCGGTCGGATGGAGGATCCGTAGCCCGCCGATGCCGCCCGAGCCGCCGGCCACGCTCCACGTCTTGAGCGTCCAGTCCCCGCTCGGCACGATCGTCGGATTGCCGGATCCAACCTGCGTCTTGATCG
Source organism: Actinomycetes bacterium (assembly GCA_025358355.1). Taxonomy (GTDB): domain Bacteria; phylum Actinomycetota; class Thermoleophilia; order Gaiellales; family Gaiellaceae; genus Gaiella. The sequence continues at coordinate 38,852 of JANYJX010000038.1, forward strand.
CAAGGAAGCCACCGCCACCGCAGTTCGTGTTGGCACCGGTGCCACCGAGGTTGACGGTGCCGGCTGCCGCGACCCCAACGAACGCCAGAGCGATCACAGCCAGCCCGGCAGCGAGTCGGCGTTCATGGTCGCCGACGCTACCGCGCGGGCCGGACGGCGAGTTCTAGGCCATCGTGTCGAGGATGGCCGCGATATCCGTCTCGCTCGTGCGCGGGTTGATGATCGCGAAGCGCGTGATCGTCTCGCCGTTGTGCGTTGTCGGCGTGACGAATGCGAAGTTCGCCTTCATCAGGCGATCCGACCAGCTGTAGTAGTCGGCCGGCGACCAGCCGAGGCGGCGGAAGACGACGACCGAGAGATCGGGATCGCGCAGCAACTCGACGTAGGTTCGCGACCGGATCTCCTCGGCGGCGTACCGGGCGACCTCGAGCGTGCGCTCGATCGCGGTCGTGTACGCGCGCGTGCCATGCGCCGCGACCGAGAACCAGAACGGTAGCCCGCGCGCGCGGCGCGAGAGGTTGATCGCGTAATCCGACGGGTTCCACTCGCCGCCCTCGAGCGGCTCAAGGTAGCCGGCGGTTTGCGCGTGTGCGACGCGGGCGAGCTCCGGATCGCGGTAGAGCAGCGCGCAGCAGTCGAACGGCGCGAACAGCCATTTGTGCGGATCGACGATGAACGAGTCGGCGCGTTCGATTCCTGCGAAGAGATGGCGGACTGACGGAGCCGCCAGCGCGGCCGCACCGTACGCGCCGTCGACGTGCAGCCAAAGCCCGCACTCGGCGCAGACGGCGGCCGCCTCGTCGAGCCGGTCGACGATCCCGAAGTTCGTCGTTCCCGCCGTCGCGACGACCGCAAACAGCCCGTCGGTATCGGCGCCGTCGAACGCGGCCCAAAGGCCGTCGCCACGCAGCCGCCCCTCTTTGTCCGGCTCAACCGGGATCACGTCGATGTCCATCACGCTCGCTGCCGTGGCGATCGAGGAGTGCGCGCCGCCGGTGGCGGCAATCTTCCAGCGCGCCGGCGGCGGGCCTTCACGGCGGGTGCGGGCCGTGTGGCGCGCGGCAACCAACGCGGAGAGATTGCCGAGCGTGCCGCCCTGGACAAAGACACCGCCGGCTCCGTCGGGCAGCCCGCCGATGTCGGCGATCCAGCGCAGCGCCTGATTCTCGGCGTAGACGGCTCCGGCGCCTTCGAGCCAGCTACCGCCGTAAATCGACGACGCGCCGACAACGAGATCGAACAGCGTCGCGGCCTCGGTGGGTGCCGCGGGGATGAACGAGAGCGAGCGCGGATGGTCGATCGAGAGACAAGCTCTGGACAGCACATCGCCGAAGAGAGCAAGCGCCGCCTCGCCGCCCATGCCGTCCTCGGTGATCGTCTGGCCGGCGAGCTGCCACAGCTCGTCGTGCGGTTTCGCGCCGTCGAGCGGAACCGGGTCGAGCCGGAAGCGCTCCTCGGCATACGCCAGGATCGCAGCGGCCAGGCGCTCGGTCTCCTGGGAGTGGCGATGCACCGGCCGAGTCTACGGACGCGACTTGCACCGCAGCCACGAGGTCGACTAGGGTTGGCATTCTTCCTATGCAGTACCTGGGCAAAACTCCGGCCTTGAGTCGGACCGGCTTTCTCGCGCGAGCGGGAACGGCGCTTGTACTCGGCGTGACGGGCACAGACGCGCTCGCTGGGCGGGCGACCGCCGCTTCCGGCCCGCTGGCCGATCTCGACCTGGCACTCGCGCGCCTGGCGGTCGGCATCGAGCTGCTCGCGGCCGACTTCACTGCCGCTGCGATCGACTCGAAGCAGTTCGGCGGCGACGAGCTCCGCGTCCTCCGGCGCACCGCGTTCAACGAGGGCGAGCATCTCGTCGCCGTATCCGAGATCCTCACGGGCGCCGGCCAGACGGCGTCGACCGCCGACGACTTCGACTTCGCGTATCCGAAGGGCGCGTTCGACTCGCGTACATCGATCGCGCAGCTCGGCGTTGCGCTCGAGACGACATCGCTGGGCGCGTATCTCGGTGCGGTCGACGCTTTCACCGCGGGCGACCTCAAGACAACAGCCGCGCGGATCGGCGCGAGCGAGGCCGAGCACATGAGCTTCTTCTCGCGGATCGCGAATGGCCGACCCGTCGGCGTCTCGTTCCCGGCGCCGCTCGACTACGCGAACGCTTCCGTCGCCCTCGACCCGTTTCTCGGCGGATGACGAAACCGACCTACACCGCTGCCGAGGCCTCCCGCACGCTGGGCGTGAGCCTCGACACACTGCGCCGCTGGGATCGCAGCGGACGGATCGAGACGAGCCGCGACTCCCGCAACCGCCGCATCGTGAGCGCGGCCGAGATCGAGCGGCTGCGCGGCGAGAGCGCGCGCGACGGTCTCAGCGCCCGCAACCGCTTCCACGGCATCGTCACCGAGGTCACGATCGACGGGCTGATGGCGCAGGTCGAGATCCAGGTGACCGAGCCGACGCGTGTCGTCGCGCTCGTCACCCGCGCAGCCATCGAGGAGCTCGGGCTGAAGCCGGGCATGCCCGGGACGGCGATCGTCAAAGCGACCTCCGTGATGATCGAGGGCTGAAGTGAAACGGACGAACTGGATCATCCTCGCTCTGCTCGCGACCCTGCTCACGCTCGCGACCGCGACCGTCTCCCAGGCGCGGCCAGCCACGAAGATCACGGTGCTCGCCGCCTCGTCACTGACGAACGTCTTCCCGCAGATCGACGCCGCGCCCAGGTACTCCTTCGGCGGCTCCGACACGCTCGCGGGCCAGATCCGGCTCGGCGCGCCAGCCGATGTCTTCGCGGCTGCCAACTCGTCGATCCCGGAGAAACTCTACGCACAAGGGCTCGTCGAGAAGCCGGTCGTGTTCACGACGAACAAGCTTGTGCTCGTCACGCCGCGAGCGAACCCGGCCGGCATCACATCGGTGTTCGATCTGCGCAAGCCCGGGATCAAGCTGATCGTCGGAACCCCGTCAGTGCCGGTCGGCTCGTACACGCGGACGATCCTGAAGAACCTCGCGCTGAGCAGCGCGCTCGCGAATGTCGTCAGTCAGGAGACCGACGTGCGGTCGATCCTCGGCAAGGTCGCGCTCGGAGAGGCCGACGCCGGCTTCGTCTACATCACCGATGCGAAGACGGTGGCGGACAAGGTCAACGTGATCCGCCTGCCGGCCTGGGCGCAGCCGCCGATCCGCTATGAGATCGCGATCCTGAAATCGTCGGCCAATCGCGCCGACGCCGTCGCGTTCATCAACAAGGTGCTGGCGAAGGCAGGTCAGACGAAGCTGCGCGCAGCCGGGTTCGGTGCCGTCAAGAAAGGCTCAACCACGTACGCCGGCGGCTGAGGCATGGCGCGACGATCCCTCTTCCCAGCCGCGCTGGTCGCCGCGGCGCTCGTGACCGGCGCTTTTCTGGCGCTGCCGCTGATCTCGATCTTCCTCCGCATCCCGCCGGGCCGGCTCGTCGATCAGCTGTCGAGCAAGGTCGTGACCGACGCGATCGTTGTCAGCCTCAAGACGACCGTGCTCGCCCAACTGCTGATCGTCGCCTTCGGAACACCGACTGCGTACCTGCTCGCGACGCGGCGCTTTCCCGGCCGTTCGCTCGCGATCACGCTGGTCGAGTTGCCCCTCGTGCTGCCGCCAGCCGTCGCGGGGATCGGCTTGCTCGCCGCGCTCGGGCGCGTCGGATTGCTCGGCTCGAGCCTCTCGGCGCTCGGGATCCAGCTGCCGTTCACTCAGGCGGCTGTCGTGCTGGCGGTCGCGTTCGTAGCAAGCCCGCTCTACATCCGGCTGGCGATCGCGGTCTTCGAGTCCGTCGATCCGGCGTTGATCGACGCGTCGCGCACGCTCGGTGCTGGCGAAGCTCGGACGTTCCGGCGAATCGCGCTGCCTCTTGCCCGCGGCGGGTTGGCCGCGGGAGCTGCACTCGCATTCGCCCGCGGCCTCGGTGAGTTCGGCGCGACGATCATGTTCGCCGGCAGCTTCCAAGGCGTGACCCAGACACTGTCGCTAGCGATCTACGCACAGTTCGACGTCCAGTTCGATACCGCGCTAGCGCTCGGCGGCCTGCTGGTCGTGGTCAGCGCTACCCTGCTCCTTCTCCTGAAGACGCGCGTCCCATGGAAGAACTTCGCCTCGATATCACCGTTCCGCTTCGCGCCTTCAGCCTCGAGCTAACGCTCGCGGTCGGTGGCGAAAGCGTTGCGCTCGTCGGCCCTTCGGGCGCGGGGAAGTCGACGGTGCTGCGCTCGATCGCCGGCCTCGTCACCCCGGCGCGCGGGACGATCTCGCTCGGTGACAGGGTCGTGTTCTCAAAGACCGCCGGCATCGATCTGTCACCGGAGGAGCGCGAGGTTGGGCTCGTGTTCCAGGACTACGCGCTGTTCCCGCACCTGAGCGTGCGCGCGAATGTCGAGTACGGCGGCAAAGCCCGCGTCGACGATCTCCTGCGCCGTTTCCGCATCGAGCACCTCGCACGTGCGAAACCCGCGCAGCTCTCGGGCGGTGAGCGTCAGCGCGTCGCGCTCGCCCGCGCGCTCGCACGCGAGCCGCGCGTGCTGCTCCTCGACGAGCCGCTCGCCGCGCTCGACGCGAGCACGAAAGCTGCCGTGCGCGGAGAGCTCCGGGAGCTGCTGCGTGACCTCGGGATCCCGACGTTGCTCGTGACGCACGACTTCGAGGACGCCGCCGTTCTCGCCTCGCAGGTCGGCGTGATCGTCGACGGCCGACTTGTGCAATTGGCCAGCCCGGCCGAGCTGGTCGCGGCCCCGACAAGCCCGTTCGTCGCGAGCCTCACCGGTGCGAACGTCCTCGAGGGAAACGCCCGCAGCCACGGCGACCTGACCGAGATCGTGCTCGACGACGGCTCGACCGCTCACTCGACGTGGGCCGGCAGTGGGCGCGTCGCGATCGTCGTCTACCCGTGGGAGATCTCGGTGTCACGGGAGCCGAGCGGCGGCGGCGCGGCGCTCAACCACATTGCGGGGCCGGTGCTCTCGCTGGTCGAGATCGGCAACCGCACCCGCGTACGAATCGGCGCGCTCACCGCGGAAGTCACGCGCGAGTCCGCCGCACGGCTCGCGCTGGCCGAGGGAGCGCACGCCGTCGCATCGTTCAAAGCGACCGCGACACGCGTCCTGCCGCTCAGCTGAAGCTGCGTCAGGTGACGACGAGCAGAACCGACACGAACTGCGTGGCGGCGGCCGCGACGACAAGCGCGTGGAAGACCTCGTGAAAACCGAACGCCGCTGGAAACGGGTTCGGCCAGCGGAAGGCGTAGATCACTGCGCCGGCCGTGTAGAGAACGCCGCCGACAATGATCAGCACGGCGCCGGCGACGCCGACTCTCGGGAACAGCTGCGGGGCTGCGATCAGCGCGACCCAACCCACCGAGAGATACGCGAGAGCGGTGAGCCACCTGGGTGCGTCGATCCACGCGAGGTTCAGGATCAGCCCGAGCGCGGTTCCACCCCAGACCGCCGTGAGCACGATCGTCGCCGTCGCACCGGTGAAGCTGATCAGCGCAAACGGCGTGGTCGTGCCGGCGATGAAGATGAAGATCATCGAATGGTCGAGCCGTCGCGCCCATGCCCGCCGGTCGGCCGAACGCCAGGGGAAGCGGTGGTAGAGCGCGCTCGCTCCAAACATCGCGGCGAGCGCGAGGACGTAGATGACGGCCGCGAGGCGCGCGCGCGTGCCGTCGGCGATCGAAACGAGCACGATGCCCGCCGCGATCGCTCCGAAAAAGGCCCACAAATGGAAGACGCCACGCAGTCGCGGTTTCACGCTCGCTTCCATTGCAACGATTGTGCCTGGCTTGGCGGTCAGAAGTGTTACGCCGAGCTACATCCCCAGGACGGGCTTGATCGTCTTTCCGGTCTCGGCGTCGTGCGCGGCCTGGTTGATCTGGTCGAAGTCGTAGTACGTCATCAGCCGGTCGACCGGGAAGCGGCCGACGCGCCACAGCTCGAGTAGCGCGGGGATGAACAGCTCCGGGACGCTCTCGCCTTCGACGATGCCGCGCACGACCCGGCCGAACACGAGAATGTTGTTGACGTCGAGCGCGACCTCGGTGCCGAAGCGGGCGCGCCGATCACACCGCACTCGCCTGCTGGCGCAAGCGCGTTGACGGCAGTGCAAAGAACGGCCGGCACGCCGGTAGTCTCGATCGCGTAGTCGGAGCCGCCGCCGGTCAGCCGCCTGATCTCGTCGCCGACATCGGTCGTCGTCGCGTCGATCACGTGCATCGCGCCAACTCGAGCCGCGCGGGCTTCACGTCGGCACCGATGTTGATCGCGCAGCCGGCGATCGAGCCGGCCGTGATCGCTGACAGCCAAACCGCGCCCGTGCCAGTGACGACAAGCGAGCTGCCGGCCGGCGGTCGCATCACGTTGAGCACCGCACCCGTTTGAATCCGGCAGCCAAACCGCGCGGCGAGACCGAAGCTGACGTTGTCGGGCAGCTTGACGACGTCGCGTGCTGTCGCGATCGAGTGTGTCCCGAAGCTCGGCTGACCGAAGAAGTGGCTGTAGACGGGCACTCCGTCGCGCGAGAGCCCGGTCGTCCCGTCGTCCCGTCGTCCCGCCGGGCCGGCTTGCCGCAAAGTTGCGCCGGAAGAAGTCGCCGCAATACGTGCTCTTGGCCCTCAGGCACGCGCTGCAATGGCCTCATGAGTTGAACGACATCCCGACTCGATCGCCCGGTGCCACCTGGGTCGCGCCGGCGCCGACCTCGTTACAACCCCAGCGCCTTCGTGTCCCGGCACGGCAGGGAGCGGAACGGGAAGCCACTAGTCGCGGCAGATCAAGTCGGTGTGGCAGACGCCGGCCGCCGCGACCTCGACGAGCACTCGTCGGCGCGCAGCTCACCGAGCTCGAGCTCCTGAATCGCGAACGGCGCACCGTTCGACTCCGTCACCGCTGCCCTGATCCTCACTGGCTCTCCTCCCTGGTTGAAGCGCGAGACTACGAGCGCGACGTCGGGAGAGCACGCTGCGAGACGCTTACACTGACGAGCGCGGGCCGTTAGCTCAGTTGGTAGAGCAGGGGACTTTTAATCCCAAGGTCGCTGGTTCGAGACCAGCACGGCCCACTCGAAATACCTGCAAATCGGTCAAACTGGAACCTCCCGTAGCGACCTAGTAGGGTCATGAGAGTACGAATAGAGTACGGGAGGGAGACTGAATCAGATGCCGAGTCTGCAGGCGAAACACACACGGAACTGTGCGCTCGGGCGGCCGTGGACACCGTTCGCCGCCGCCGTCGACGGCTGCACGTGCGCGCTAGGCCCCGTGTACTACGTCGTCGTGCGCGAAGGGTCACGGGCGCAGAAGCTGCGCGCCGGACGAAACCGGAAGGAGGCCGAGCGCGCCCTCCGCAAGACTGCAGTCGCGCTCGACGAGGGTGACTTCCGGATGCAGACGACGATCGCGTTCTCGGCCTGGGGCGACCGGTGGCTCGGCTCGCTGGAGCGCAAATCCTCGACCATCCGCTCGTACAGACCGACGATCAACCTCGCCTCCGAGGTGTTCGGCTCAACGCCGGTACGGCGCTTGACACCGGAACACATCAGCCGACTGAACAGGGTGATGCGGGCAAAGGAGCTCTCGGCGTCCACGCGCGCGAAGCATCTGCGCGTGCTCGGTGCCTGCCTCCAGGCTGCTCTACGCCACGGATTCGCCGGTCGCAACCCTGTACGAGACCTACCATCGAGCGAGCGACCGCGCCCTGAGCGGAAGGAAGCGGCCTACTTCACCAACGAAGAGACTCCCAGGCTGTTCGCCGAGTTCGAGCCCGGACTACACAGAGTCCTGTTCCTGACCGCCCTCAAGACCGGAATGCGCCAGGGCGAGTTGATCGCATTGCG
>JANYJX010000006.1 GCA_025358355.1 Actinomycetes bacterium
GAGATCAAGAATCTGCACGTCGCGCTCGAGGATGGCAGCGAGATCGTCAAGGGTGTCGACCTCGCCGTCTCCTTGAATGAGAAGCACGCGATCATGGGGCCGAACGGTTCTGGCAAGTCGACGCTCGCGTACGCGTTGATGGGACATCCGTCGTACGAGATCACGGAGGGCGAGATTCTCCTCGACGGCGAGAACGTGGCAGAGATGGGTGCCGACGAGCGAGCGCAGCGCGGGTTGTTCCTCGCGTTCCAATACCCGCATGCGATCCCGGGCGTCACGGTGACCAACTTCCTGCGGCAGGCGATCAACGCCGTGCGCAAGTCGAAGAACGGCGGCGAGGATGACCCGATCCATGTGAAGGAGTTCCGCACCGAGCTGCTCGCCGCGATGGAGCAGCTGAAGGTGCCGCGCGAGCTCGCGTCGCGTTACCTCAACGATGGTTTCTCGGGCGGCGAGAAGAAGCGCGTGGAGATCCTGCAGATGGCGATGCTGAAGCCGCGGATCGCGATTCTCGACGAGACCGACTCGGGCCTCGACATCGACGCGCTACGCATTGTCGCGAGCGGCGTCAACAATCTTGTCGGCCCCGAGATGGGCGCGCTCGTGATCACGCACTACCAGCGGATTCTCGACTACATCACCCCGGATCACGTCCACGTTTTCGTGGACGGCCGGATCGTGGCCTCGGGTGGCGCGGAGCTCGCGCGGAAGCTCGAGGCGGAAGGCTACGAAGCCTTCATCCCCACTGGCGCTGGAGTTGGCGTCGGGAGCGAGGCCTCATGAGCACTGCCGAGAACGAGCTCGTCAAGGAGATCCGCAGCGAGTACAAGTACGGTTTCTCGAACAGTGATGAGGCGAAGGACTATTTCTTCAAGTCGGGCCGCGGCCTGTCGCACGAGGTGGTCGAGGCGATCGCGGAGCATAAGGATGAGCCGGACTGGATGCGCAAGTTCCGCCACAAGTCGCTCGATTATTTCTATGCGCGCCCGATGCCAATGTGGGGTGGCAATGTGGCGGAGATCGATTTCGACAACATTTTCTATTACATCAAGCCGACCGAGAAGCAGGTCGACAAGTGGGAGGATCTGCCCGCCGATATCCTCGACACGTGGGACAAGCTGGGGATCCCGGAGGCGGAGAAGAAGTACCTGGCGGGTGTCGGCGCCCAGTACGAGTCCGAGGTCGTCTATCACAAGCTTCAAGCGGATCTCGAGGCGAAGGGCGTGATCTTCCTTGACATGGACTCGGCGCTGCGTGAGCACGAGGATGTCGTGAAGCAGTACATGGGCACGATCATCCCGCAGAACGACAACAAGTTCGCGGCGCTGAACTCGGCCGTCTGGTCGGGTGGCTCGTTCATCTATGTGCCGCCGGGCGTGAAGATCGAGCTGCCGTTGCAAGCGTATTTCCGCATCAACGCTGAGAACATGGGCCAGTTCGAGCGGACGCTGATCATCGTCGACGAAGACGCCTACGTGCACTACGTCGAAGGGTGCACGGCGCCGATCTACTCGTCCGATTCGCTGCATTCCGCGGTCGTCGAGATCATTGTCAAGCCGCGCGGGCGTTGCCGCTACACGACGATCCAGAACTGGTCGAACAACGTCTACAACCTCGTCACGAAGCGTGCCATTGCGCACGAGGACGCGACGATGGAGTGGGTCGACGGGAACCTCGGCTCGAAGCTGACGATGAAGTACCCCGCGATCTGGCTGATGGGCGAAAGGGCCCACGGTGAGGTGCTCTCGATCGCGTTCGCGGGCAAGGGCCAGCACCAGGACGCGGGCGGCAAGGTCGTGCACATCGGCAAGAACACGTCGTCTGTGATCACGTCCAAGTCGATCTCGAAGGACGGCGGGCGCGCCGGCTACCGCGGACTGCTGCAGGTGGCAAAGGGCGCTGTAGGCTCGAAGTCGAAAGTCGTCTGCGACGCGCTGATCCTCGACGAGCATTCGCGCTCCGACACGTACCCGTACATCCAGGTCGACGAGAGCGAGGTCGAGCTCGGCCACGAGGCGACCGTCTCCAAGATCGGCGAAGAGCAGCTCTTCTACTTGATGTCGCGCGGGCTCAACGAGGCCGAGGCATCGGCCATGATCGTGTCCGGCTTCGTCGAGCCGATCACGAAGGAGCTGCCCCTCGAGTACGCCGTCGAGATGAACCGGCTGATCCAACTGCAGATGGAAGGATCAGTCGGTTGATCGTCGAGCGCACGGATTTCGTTTCGGTGCCGGTCACCGATCTCGAACGACCGACGGCGTTCTACCGCGACACTGTTGGGTTGGCGCAGATCAACGAGGGCACATGGCCCGAGTTTCAGCTGGGCGAGAACATCAGCCTCTATCTGCTCGACCCGACGAACATCGGGCAGGAGTTCAAGGGGCCGCGCACGTCCCCGCTCGCGTTGCGTGTTGCGGATGTCGCGCAGGCACGCCGCGATCTGGAGGAAAAAGGCGTCGTGTTCGAAGGCGATACCCCCGACTCGGGTGTCTGTCATATGGCGTTTTTCGCCGACCCGGGCGGCAACGACCTGATGCTGCACAACCGATACGCCCCACATGCGGACTGAGCTGCTCGAGCGCTACGAAGTGCTGCCGTTCCCTACGAAGTCCGACGAGCACTGGCGCTTCACCGATCTCACGGGCTTCGATCCCGACTCGTTCAGCGCCAACGGCTCCACGGAGATCGCCTCGCCCGACACGTTGCTCGAGATCGACGCGGCGGGAATTGCGGTCGTCAGCGAGGCCGGGATCCGCATCGAGCGCGCGGCGGAGGGAATCCGTTTCGAGCCGCTGACCGACGAGCATCCGCTGCTCTACTCGCTCGTCGGCTCCGACGAGAAGTTCGCTGCACACAACGCGGCGCTGTGGCAGCACGGCTTGCTCGTGCATGTGCCAAAAGGCGTCGTGGTCGAGAAACCGCTGTACGTGAGGATCGCGAACGCGGTCGAGGGCGGGTCGCTGTTCTGGCGGCTGCTGATCGTTGCCGAGCCCGAGAGTCGCTTCACGGTGATCGAGGAATACGCGTCGACATCGCCCGACCTTTCCGGCTACTCGAACGCGGCCGTCGAGATCGTCGTTGAGCAGGGCGCGAAGGTCGAGTACGTCTCGCTGCAGAATCTCTCGCAGGGGACGTTCCATTTCGCCTCGCAGCACGCGAAGGTTGGCCGTGACGCCGAGCTCGATTGGGTCACGGGCGGCTTCGGCTCGGGCAAGGGAAAGGTGCGGATCCAGAACGATCTCGCAGGCCCGGGCGCGACCTCGCGTGTCACGGGCGCCTACTTCGCCGATGCGAAGCAGCATCTCGACTTCGACACCTTCCAGGAGCACATTGCGCCCAACACGACCTCTGACTTCGCGTTCAAGGGCGCGCTACGGGACGAGGCGACGGCGGTCTGGCGCGGCATGATCCGGGTCGAGGAAGGCGCGCAGAAGACGAACGCCTACCAGGAGAACCGCAACCTGCTGCTCTCGAAGACCGCGCATGCGGACTCGATTCCTGGGCTCGAGATCATGGCCAACGACGTGCGCTGCACGCATGGCGCAACCCTCGGCCAGGTCGATCGCGAGCAGCTCTTCTATTTGATGACGCGAGGGCTTTCGCGGCAGGAGGCGGAGCGGATGATCGTGCGTGGCTTCTTCCAGGACGTGCTCGATCGAGTCGAGCTCGAGCCGGTGCGCGAGGCACTCGGCGCTGCGCTCGAAGCCCGCATCCCGCAAGCGTAGGCTACGGCCATGACGCTCGACCGGAGCGACGGGAGAGCAGTGGGCGGCGATCCTTCGGGCTGTGAATGGAAGCCCGGCGGGCGCTACTCGCCGCCGGGGTGCCGGTGGTGAACTTCGCCTCCGAAGCCGGCCTCGCCGTGCGGGTGGCATTGCGCTACTCACGGGTGATCCGGCCGAGGTACCAGCGATTACCTGCTCGGGTGGACAGAGGTCGATGCGACTCCCCGAACGCGTCTCGGATCAGCAGGACGAGCAGGCGATCCAGGCTCTTGTGACTCGCTGGCTGGACGAGCGTCGCTCCTTGCTCGCGGCCGTGCGCTCGAAGGCCCTGCCCGAGGCGGATGTGGTTCTCATGAACCCGGCTCACCCCGATGCGGGGCGCGCGCCACTCCTTGTCACCCGGCCTTTCAGCTTCGCCGAGTGTCTGCACACCCCGCCGATGAAGGCCCGCTACGAATCGGGAGCCTGAGCCTCCGGCACACGGGCTATCCGTAGTTTCGGGAAGTGCCACCAGCGCCTTCCCTGATGCGATCCTCCGTAGGAGCTGCGAGCCTTGATGCGAGCCTCTGCAAGGCTTCTTGCGAGGCTCCACCCAAGGAGGTGTGAGATGTTCACCTACGTCGGGCTGATCAAGCTGACGCCCGAAGGCAGGGAGAACCTCGAGAAGGCGCCGGAGTACCTCGACAAGATCCGGCTCATCGTCGAGGAGGAGAAGGGCGTAGTCGAGCAGGTCTTCGCGATCATGGGTCCGTGGGACTTCGTCGCGATTGTGAAGTACCCGGACAACGAGACCGCGTTCCGCGTGCTCGCCAGGATCGGGCTGCTCGAAGTCGTCAAGACGGAGACGTTCCCGGCGGAGCCGGTTGACGTGTTCGTTAAGGCGCTCGTCTGAGCAACCTGTCTCTCAGGTAGTCGAGGGGGCCGCTGCGAGGTGGCCTCCTCGCGTTTGTGTGCTCAGGCCGAAGCGGGCTGGGCGACGCGCTTGCGCTCAGGGCGAGCCGGCGGCACGAGCGCGCGCCAGACGGTGGCCTTGATCACAAGGCCGATCGCTCCGAGGTACATGGAGAGCGCCATCGCCTCAGGGGAGACGACGCCGACAGCCGTCCAGACTGGTCGATACGACGCCTGACCGGGGATGAAGAGCGCGGTCCAGCGGAGTGGCACAGCCGTATCCAGCGTTAGCGCGGTGCCGTGCAGCGCGAGTGCGCCCAGGCCGAGGAGCGCGAGGAAGCGGTGCACGTCGGTCACGGTTGCCACTTTGAGTCGGGTACCGAACGGCCGTGACTCGAGAACGGGCCCGGCGACGACCGAACACGTGAGGAGCCCGTACGCGGCGAGGCCCGCGGCGCGTGTGGCGATCCAGAACGTCGGGTCGGCCTTCACTCGAGCCCACCTTCGAGCCGGGTTCGCCCGTCTCTTGTGACGAGGACGCACGAGATGCAACGCGCGTCTGCTGACCCACTACCCCCTCGATCGGGGTACCCGGAAACGCCAGGACGCTACGCGCGGATCAGCGGCTTGTAGCGGATCCGGTGCGGCTCGAGCGCGTCTGCGCCGCGCGTCTCGCGGACCCAATCCTCGTACTCGGTGAAGCCGCCTTCGAACCAGTCGGCCTGCGAGTCGCCGACGAACGAGAGCACGTGCGTTGCGATGCGGTCGAGGAACCAGCGATCGTGGGAGATCACGACGGCGCAGCCGGCGAAGTCGAGCAATGCGTCTTCGAGCGCCCGCAGGGTGTCGACGTCGAGGTCGTTGGTCGGCTCGTCGAGGAGCAGCACATTGCCGCCGGAGCGCAGCAGCTTCGCGAGATGAACGCGGTTTCGCTCGCCGCCCGAGAGGTCGGAGATCCGCTTCTGCTGGTCGCCGCCGCGGAAGTTGAACCACGAGACGTACTGCCGCGAGTTCACCTCGCGCGAGCCAAGTTCGATCGTGTCCAGGTTGCCCGAGATCTCCTTCCACACCGTGCTTGCCGGATCGAGATCGCTGCGCGCTTGGTCGACGTACGCGAGCTGTACGGTCTCGCCGACGCGCAGCTCGCCGGAGTCCGGCGTCTCCTCGCCGGCGATCATGCGGAAAAGCGTGGTCTTGCCGGCGCCGTTCGGGCCGACGACGCCGATGATGCCGCCGGGAGGGAGCGAGAAAGTCAGATCCTCGATCAGCAGCCGGTCGCCGAAGCCCTTCGTCAGGTTCTCGGCCTGCACGACGATGTCGCCGAGGCGTGGCCCGGCGGGGATGTGGATCTCGACCCGTTCGAGCTTCACGTCGCGGTCCTCGGCCAGGAGCCGCTCGTACGCGCCCACGCGCGCCTTCGACTTCGCGTGCCGCGCCTTCGGGCTGGCGCGCACCCACTCGAGCTCGCGCGCGAGGGCGCGCTGGCGGGCCGATTCGGTCTTCTCTTCCGTCGCGAGCCTGGCTCCCTTCTGCTCGAGCCACGACGTGTAGTTGCCCTGGAACGGCAGGCCCCGACCGCGGTCGAGCTCCAGGATCCAGCCGGCGACGTTGTCGAGGAAGTAGCGGTCGTGCGTGACCGCCATCACCGTCCCCTTGTAGTCGGCGAGAAAGCGCTCGAGCCAGGCCACCGACTCGGCGTCGAGGTGGTTCGTCGGCTCGTCGAGGAGCAGCAAATCGGGGGACGAGAGCAGTAGGCGGCATAGCGCGACACGCCGTCGCTCGCCGCCGGAGAGCGACGTGACATCGCGGTCGCCCTCGGGCAGGCGGAGCGCGTCCATCGCGCGGTCGAGGGTCGCGTCGAGCGACCAGATGTCGTGCCGGTCGATCTGCTCTTGCACCGTTCCTTGCTCGGCGAGCAGCGCGTCGAAGTCGGCGTCGGGCTCGGCGAAGGCGGACGAGATCGCGTTGAAGCGGTCGAGCAGATCGCGCAGCGGCCGGACGCCGTCCTCGACGTTGCCGCGCACATCCTTAGCCTCGTCGAGCAACGGCTCCTGTTGGAGGAAGCCGACCGACGCGCCAGGCGCGATCTCGGCCGAGCCGCTCGAAGGCTCCTCGAGCCCGGCCATGATTCGTAGGAGCGTTGACTTGCCGGCGCCGTTCGGGCCGAGCACGCCGATCTTCGCCCCCGGCAGGAACGAGAGCGAGATGTTCGAAAGCACCTGCCGATCAGGCCCGTAGAACTTGTCGACGCGGTACATGGAATAGACGTATTCAGCCATTGCCGGCTGCGACCATAGCGGCCGCAGGCCCGGCCACGCGCGCCGGACCCGCGGTTGGGCTTTGCCTACTAGTCGGTCGTCTTGAACACGTTCGTCTGAACGGTGACGCCGGTGTTTAGCCTGATCAGGTCGGAGAGCGTCTTGCGGTAGCTGATCCCGTACTAGCGCTCGATCAGCCTCAGGATCGGGTCGTTAAGGTCGAAGAACCGGTCGCACTCACGCAGATCGTCGAACTGCTTCCGCCACATCGTGATCCATGAATTGCCCCCATGCCCAGCCCCACTGCGTCACCCCGTTCTCGGAGAACAGATTCTGGTCGACGTCGTTGAAGACGCGATTGCTGACGAGGCGAGTCGGCGGCCCCGCCGCTCGCTTCGCGATGCCGTCCGCGTAGTTCGGCGACGCGACGCGGAGGTATTGCGTGCCGGCGTTGCCCCATTCGGGGCGGAAGCGGTTGTTGCTGCTCCCATCGAGCTAGCGAGTCGGGATTGGCGGGTTTGCCGCACCAACCGGAACGAGCGCCAGCCCAAGCACGAGTAGGGGTAGCGCGCCTGCGATCAAGAGCATGCGCATTGCGAGCCTTCTTCCCTCGGTTGAGGGTAGGGCGGGCCGCATGCCGAACCACAGGAACGTTGAGTCGAGCTGAGCCGGGTGGCTTTCGGCCTGCTAGCTCTTCGTCGATGCCCAAAGCGGGATTGATCCCCCACCTGAGAGTACAGATGAGAGCTCAGGCGTCTGTGGACGGCGCGAGCACGTCGGCGCAGCTGCGCAGGTGCTCTTCGAGCAGATCGAACAGGACATCGTGCGCCCAGAGCGGCCGGAAGGTGTGATCGGGCCCGGCGACGATCTCGAGCCGTACGTTCGGGTCGCCAAGCACCGCCTCGAGCTCCGGCCCGAGCTTCCACTCGAGGTAGTCGAGCCTGCGCTGTCTTTCGAGAAGGCGAACAGCAGCTTGCAGCCGCGGGCGAGCGGGCGACGAAGCAACTCACGGAGCCGCTCGTCCGGCGTCGCTGCAGTCGGCTGGAGGCGGGCCCGGAAACGAGTGCGGAGCCACCCTGCCCACACGACGATCGATCGCTTCGGCGCGCGGAGCATTGTCGCGACGCCGGCCTTCCCGGTGAGCAGGCGATGCCAGCGACCAAGGTTGAATGGCGAAAGGCGAACGTACCGCTCGCGCTCCGCGGTTGTCTCCGGCGTCCAGAAGAGCGTCTGCGGGTTGACTAGCACTACGCCAGCGATAACAGGCTCGACCTCGGCCGCGTGGAGGCCGGTGTACGCGCCCGAGCAAAGACCGACTGTGAC
Organism: Actinomycetes bacterium; assembly: GCA_025358355.1. Lineage (GTDB taxonomy): Bacteria > Actinomycetota > Thermoleophilia > Gaiellales > Gaiellaceae > Gaiella. The sequence goes on from JANYJX010000006.1 coordinate 8,198, forward strand.
AAAGGTCTTTGCGCCGTAGGTCGCCCGAAGGTGCGCGAGCACGTCGCGCGTGTCCAGCACGACCTGCGGGTCGTACATGGTCGCGAGTGTCGCGCTGAACGGGCAGCGCTATCGCCCGATCCGGTGACGTCGAAGTGGATCGATGGGATTCCCTGCGCCGCGAGCCGGCGCGCGAACCGCGTCCACATCCTGTTCGGGCCGATGCGCCTGGCACCGCTCGTATTGATGAAGACGACCCAGTGATCAGCATGCACAGTCTGCTGCTCGGGTTGCTGTTCGGGCAGCGCTGTGATGGCGAACAGATCGCGGATCGCGGCGACGCTCTTGAACACGCTTCGCTTGAGCAGCCGGTCGGGGAATTCGATGTCGAACTCGTCCTCGAGCGCGAGCATCAGATTCACGCTGGCGTGCGAGGTCATCCCGGCTAGATGATTGATGCCACGGGGTTGGTGGCGGCCAGGGAGTGGGAGGAGCGGGTCGAAGTCGGCGTTGCTATGGCAACGTCGGCCTGGAGGCCACGATGCGCGCCGACCTCGACC
>JANYJX010000018.1 GCA_025358355.1 Actinomycetes bacterium
ACCCGCGGCGTCCGGCCTCGTTGGGACCAGACCACGGAGCCGATCACGGCTACCGCGGCGAGTATCGTCGGCAAGGTCACTCGCTCGCCGAGCAGCAGTGCCGACCAGACCAACGTGAGGAGTGCCTGCAGTTGCTGCACCTGGCCGCCTCGAGCGATTCCGGCGAGGGCGAGACCGCGATACCAGGCGAAGAACCCGAGATACATGGACGAGAGCCCGAGCAGGATCAGCGACGTCCATTGGGCGGTCGTCGTCTCGTACGAGCTGCTCGTCGTCCACCACAGCACGACTGACGCCGGAATCGTCAGCGGCAGCGCGAGCACGACGACCCATGAGATGACTTGCCAACCCGGCATCACGCGTGTGACGGACGCACCTTCGACGTAGCACCACGAGGAGGCGAGCACCGCACCGACCACGAGGATGTCGGCGGCGAGGTCGACGCCCTCGCCGCCGCCGCCGCCGCCGCGCGACACGGCGAAAGCGACCAGCGCTGTGGTGCCCGTCGTGGCCGCGGCCCAGAACTGCCAGCTGACGCGCTCATGGGTGCGTAGCACGGCGATGAGCGCGGTCGTCAGCGGCATGAATGCTGCGATGACGGCGACGTGCGCGGACGTCGTGCGTTGCAAGGCGAGAGCGACGAGGATCGGCCAGCCGAAAACCGCTCCGAGCATCGTGTAGAGCAGTGGGCGCAACTGCTGAACGGGAGGCAGTGGCACACGCCGGACGGCGAGCAGGACGGCGGCCAGCGCGCCAGCGATGACGGCGCGGCCGGTCGCGGTGAGGAACGGGCTGAATCCGCCGACGGCAACCTTGGTCAGCGGAACCGAGAACGAGAACATCACCACGCCGACGAAGGCCAACATCAGGCCCTCCCGACGCGATGACGTTTGCGGCGCACCGGCGGCCGGGGTCGCGGCGCGATCCATTCGTCGAACACTAGCCAGGGGTGGCTTCAGAGCTACGAGGCCACCGGAGACTTCCGCGTGTTGCCTATATGTCGAAGCGCGGGACGGCGAGCTCGCTCGCCCTCTCCAGTGCAGCCTTTGCAATCGCGAGATCTTGGATCGCGAGACCGGTGGAGTCGAAGAGCGTGATCTCCTCGGGCGAACGGCGGCCCTCGGCTTTGCCGGCTAGGACCTGGCCGAGCTCGGCTACGTCGTCGCGCGCGAGAACGGCGGCTTCAACCGCGGCCGCAAGCTCGCCGCCGTGGCTCGCTTGTTCCCAGTCGTCGCAGAAGACGTGCGCCCGGGCGATCTCCTCGACTGCGATCTCGGCCTTGCCGGGGCCGTCCGCACCCATCAGCGACACATGCTGGCCCGCGCGCAGTGAGCCCGCCGGGAACAGGATCTCCTTGCCGGGGGTCACCGTGACGACGATGTCGGCGGCGAGCGCAACCTCTCGGCTCGCGGCGACAGCGGCACCGACCTCGTCCGCGACCGCGGCGGCGCGCGAGCTGTCGACATCCCAGACCGACACAGCCAGCCCGAGAGCCGTAAACGTTCGCGCGACAGCCGCACCGTTCACCCCGCAGCCGACAACCGAGTTCGAGCCGCCCGAGCCAAGCGTCGTCGCCGCCAACACCGCAGCAGCGCCGGTCCGCAAGGCCGTCACGGCTCCAGCTTCGAGCACGGCCTCCAGCACGCCGGTATCCGCATTCGACACGAGTACGAGTCCGCTCACCGTCGGCAACCCGCGCGTCGGATTCCCCGGAAACGACGTCACCCACTTGAGAAGTGCGTGACCGCCGCCGAGTGCCGGCATCGCGCGGAAGTCCCCGGCCGGGTAGTTCGTGACGTACAGCTTCGGCTGCATTGTCCACTCGCCGCGCGCGAACGCGACGAACGCCTTACCGACTGCCTCGTATGCCTCGAGGGGGGACACCGCCCGCCTGACATCCGCGCCGGAGAAGAACGGGACTCCCACCGGCTTAGTAGAAGCCTTCGCGACGCTCGTAGCGCTCGGCTCGTTCGGTGTCGTAGGCCTCCGGGTCGACAGACGGATTCAGGCTGCGGAGGATTTCGCCCGACGACGGCAGCTCGGAGCGGTCGATGTGTCGCGCCGGATTCCACAGCTGCGAGCGGAGGAACGCCTTCGAGCAGTGCGTGAATACCTCGTCGATCTCGATCAACAACCCGAGCTTCGGCGTCTTCCCTTCGACGACCGAGCCCTCGAGCAGCCCCGCGTCGTCGACGATCGTCGCGCGCCCGTTGACTCGCAACGTGTCGCCGATGCCGGGGATGAAGAACAGCAGCCCGACCTTCGGGTTTCGGAGGATGTTGCGCAGCGAGTCCGCGAGCCGGTTTCCCGGGCGCTCGGGGATCAGGAGCCGCCGCTCGTCGAGGATGCGGACGAAACCGGCCGGATCGCCGCGCGGGCTCACGTCACAGGTTCCGTCCGGCGCCGATGTCGCGAGGCAGAGAAACGGCGAGCGCTGGATGAAATGCCGCGTGAGGTCGTTGACGCGGTTGCTGATCTTGGTGCGTGTCAGGTCGGCAGGCTCGCCGCCGATCAGGGCGCGAACCGCGCCCTCGTCGGTGATCGGTGGGCTCGACATCGGCCCGGGCAGCCTAGCCGCCGTGGGCGTGCGCGACGCTTGGCTGCGGGTGAGCTAGGGATGACCCGAGTGGGGAGCGCGGCCGCGGGATCGGTCACCACTGACGACAGTTGTGTGAGGCGCGACCGATCGGCTGGCGCACACCTGGCCAGCGCGCTCAGTCGACCGTCCGCAGGAACTCCTCGACTCGCTCGAGGAAGGCCCCGGGTTCCTCGACGTGTGGCATGTGGCTCGACTCCTCGAAGAGGGCCCATTGCGAGCCGGGGATTCTCGTATTGATCTGCTCGACAATATGAGGCGTCGCCTCGTCGTAGCGTCCGGACACGAGGAGCGTCGGCGTGTCGATCTCCGGCAGACGGTCCGTGATGTCCCACGTCTTGAGTGAGCCGATGCAATGGAACTCCGACGGTCCGTTCATCGTGTGGTACACGGTCGGATCCTCATCCATCTGCGCGACGCTGCGCTCGACGCAGTCCGGCCACGGGATGCGGCACAAATGTCGGTCGTAGAAGACGCGGACCGCCGTCTCGTACTCCGGCGAATCGGTTGTTCCGTCTGCCTCGTGCCTCGTCAGCGCCTCTTGCACGTCTTGCGGCAGATCTTTGCGTAGTCGATTCGCTTCCTCGACCCACAGCGGAATGCTCGCTGGAGAATCGGCGACGACGATCGCGCGCAGCCCGGCGGGGTGGTCGAGCGCATGCTCCATGGCGAGCATGCCGCCCCACGACTGGCCGACGACCGCGTAGCGCTCCGCGATGCCAAGGTGTCGTGTGAGCTCGACGAGCTCGTCCTTGAACAGTTGGGGCGACCAGAACTCCGAGGGCGCGTCTGGGAGGTGGTCGCTCAGCCCGCAGCCGAGCTGGTCGTAGAGGACGCAGCCGCGACCGAACCGGTTGAGATCGGCGATCGGCTCGGTGTAGTCGTGCGCGGCGCCTGGGCCCCCGTGGCAGATCACGACAGGCGTCGGGGTCGCGTCGAGCTCTCCGACCACTCGGTACCAGGTCTCGTGGCCGTTCCACGTCATGCGTCCTTCGGTCATGTCGGCTCTCCTGTGTCGTTGAGTGGGTGATGGCAGGCGGCAAGGCGTCCGTCGCGGCCGGCGACAAGCGGCGGCTGCTCGATTGTGCAGATGTCCGTCGCGTAGCGGCAGCGGGGATGGAAGCGGCACCCGCTCGGCGGATCGACCGGGCTCGGAACCTCGCCCTCGAGCACCACGCGCTCGCGCCGCACCTCGTCGTCGTCCTCGATGGCGGGAATGGCCGAGAGAAGCGCCTCGGTATACGGGTGTACGGGCCGGAGGAAGAGCGCGTCCGACGGCCCGATCTCGACTACGACACCGAGGTACATGACCGCGATGCGGTCGGAGACGTGGTGCACGACGCCGAGGTCGTGGGCGATGAAGACGTACGTCAGACCGAACTCGTCCTGCAGGTCGTCGAGCAGGTTGATCACCTGCGCCTGGATCGAGACGTCGAGCGCCGACACCGGCTCGTCGGCGACGATCAGCTTCGGGTTCAGCGCCAGTGCTCGGGCGACGCCGATCCGCTGACGCTGCCCGCCCGAGAACTCGTGCGGGTAGCGGTTCACGTGCTCGGGAGAGAGCCCGACGACCTCCAGCAGCTCCTTGACCCGGCGTTCGGTCTCGGCCCGCCCCGCCTGACGGTGGATGCGGAATGGGTCGGCGAGGATCTGCCCCACCCGCTTGCGCGGGTTCAGCGACGCGTACGGGTCCTGGAAGATCATCTGCAGCTCCCGCCTGTACGGTCGCAGCTCGCTGCGCGAGAGCCGGGTGATGTCGTCGCCGCCGAACCGCACCGTGCCGCTCGTCGGCTCGTGCAACCGCACGAGCAAGCGGCCGAGCGTCGACTTGCCGCAGCCTGACTCGCCGACGATTCCGAGCGTCTCGCCCTTGTGCACGGCGAGCGAGACCCCGTCAACGGCGTGAACGACGTCGCTGCGACCACGTCCGAACGCGGCCGAGCGCAGCGGGAACTGCTTGACGAGATCGATGGCCTCGAGGAGGGGCTCGCTCATGCGATCTCCCGCCCGTGGCGACGCAGCGGACGTATCGCCGGGTCGAGATGGCAGGCGTCCGCACGGCCGGCCGAGACCCGCTCGAGCAACGCCGGCCGGGTTCCGCAGAGATCGAACCGGTGCGGGCAGCGCGGGCCGAACCGGCAGCCTTCCGGCAGCGCCAGAAGCGACGGCGGTTGACCGGGGATCGCCGCCAGGCGCCGGACTCGGGCCCGGCCGACCCGGGGAATCGACCCGAGTAGCCCCCAGGTGTACGGATGCTGCGGATCGCGAAAGATCGACGCCTTCGGCCCTTCCTCGACGACACTCCCCGCGTACATCACGACCACGCGTTCGGCCATCTCCGACACGACGCCCATGTCGTGCGTGATCAGCAGGATCGACGAGCCGTGATTGCGTTGCAGCGTCTTCATCAGCTCGAGGATCTGCGCCTGGATCGTCACGTCGAGCGCCGTCGTCGGCTCGTCGGCGATCAGGAGCGACGGGTTGCAGGAGAGCGCCATCGCGATCATCACACGCTGTCGCATGCCACCCGAGAACTCGTGCGGGTAGTCGTCCACACGGCGGCTCGCGTTCGCGATGCCGACCTCTGACAGCAGCTCGATGCTGCGCGCACGGGCCTGGCGGCTCGTCATCGTCTCGTGCGCGCGCACCTGCTCGGCGATCTGCCAGCCCACCGTGTACACCGGCGTGAGCGCGGTCATCGGATCCTGGAAGATCATCGCGATCTCGCCGCCGCGCACGCCGCGCATCTCGCGCGGCGACAGCCGACCGAGATCTCTGCCGCGCAAGAGCACCTGACCTTCGACGACCGCGTTCGGATCGCGGATCAGGCGCATCACGGCCAGCATCGACACGGTCTTGCCGGAGCCCGATTCGCCGACGATGCCGACCACCTCGCCGAGAGCGAGCGAGAGGGAGAGTCCGTCGACCGCGCGCACCATGCCACTCTCGGTGCGGAAGGAGACGCAGAGGTCGCGGATCTCGAGCAGGGGCTCAGGCACGTCGCACCCTCGGGTCGAGCGACGCATAGACGAGGTCGACGACCGCGTTCGCGACGACCACGAAGAAGGCTGCGTAGATGACCGTCGCGAGGATCACCGGCAGGTCGAGGTTCTGGAGCGAGTCGAACGTCAGCTTGCCGACGCCGTGCAGCCCGAACACGACCTCGGTCAGCAGGGCGCCGCCGCCGACGAGCGCGCCGAAATCGAGTCCGAACAGGCTGACGAAGGCGATCAGCGAGGTTCTGAGCGCGTGCCGGATGAGGACGCGCCGCTCGGTCAGGCCCTTCGCGCGCGCCGTCCGGACGTAGTCCTCCTCCTGCGCCTCGACGAGCGCCGAACGCAAGACGCGGGCGTAGATCCCGATGTACAGGATCGAAAGTGTCAGCCAAGGGAAGACGAGCGACGTGAACCAGCCGACCGGGGACTGCGTGAACGGCACGTAGCCGAGCGGCGGCACCCACGAGAACACCGCAGTGTCGTGGAAGCGGCTCTGGGTCAGGAGGTTGACGACCTCGCCGAGCCAGAACACCGGCATCGAGATCCCGACAAGCCCGACGATCATCACGGCGGTGTCGATCGGCTTGCCCCGGAACACCGCCGCGAGCAGCCCCATTGCGACACTGAAGACCACCCAGATCACGGCCGCCCCGAGAACGAGCGACAAGGTGACAGGCGCAGCCTGGGTCACCTGGGGAATCACCGCCGCGCCCCGGTTCACGTACGACGTGAGGTCGCGGGTGATGAACAGCTTCTTCATCATCACCGCGTACCGCACGGGCAACGGCTGGTCGAGGCCGAAGTCCTTCCGCACCGCTCGGAGTGTCGCCTGGTCGGCGTTCCGGCCGGCGATGCGCGCGGCCGGGTCGACGCCCGGCGTCGCGAAGAAGATGAGGAACGAGAGCACGCTGATCGAGAACAGCACGAACACCATCGAGACGAGCCGTCGCGCGACGAACCGGAGCATCAGTCCGTCCTCCGCAGCTTCGCGCGCGGGTCGAGCGCGTCTCGGACGCCGTCGCCGAGAACGTTCAATGCGAGCACCGTGAGCGCGATCGCGATGCCCGGAGCGATCGCCACGGCCGGCCGCGTGTAGAGCAGATCCTGGCCGTTCAGGATGATGGTGCCCCAGCTCGCGTTCGGCTCCTGCACGCCGATCGAGAGGAACGACAGCGCCGCCTCCGTGAGCATGTCGATCGCGAGCATCAGTGGGAAGAACACGATCGCGGTCGTGACGATGTTCGGAAGGATGTCGCTCCAGAGCACGCGCCAGGTCGACGCTCCGAGACCGATGGCCGCCTCGACGAACTCGCGGCGCCGCAGCGAGAGCACCTCGCCGCGAATCGGTCGGGCGACGTACGGGATGTAGACGACGGCGATGATCACGATCGGCAGCAGCAGGCTCCCCGATTCGAGCCGGAACGGGCCGATCGAGACGCCGCGAGCGATCAACACTGTCGACAGGCTGATGGCGAGCAGGTACACCGGAAACGCCCAGATGACGTCGAGGGCGCGTGAGAGGACGCCGTCGACGAGGCCTCCGAAGAAGCCGGCGACGATGCCGATGATCGTTGCGAAGAAGCATGTGATGAGGGCGGCGGCCGCGCCGATGAGCAACGAGTTCCGGCCGCCGTAGAGGAGCCTCGCCGCGACGTCCCGCCCCTGGCCGTCGGCGCCGAGGAAGTAGTGATGGATGTCCCAGGTCGGGCCGATCGGCGTCACTCCGAGCCCGAGTCCGGACGTCGATTCCTTCATCACGGGCACGGTCTTGCCGCCGACGATCGTCGTTCCGTCGATGTTCGACCGGAACGGGTTGGTGTGCGCAACGTGCGCGGCGTACAGCGGCGCGCACAGACAGACGACGACGATCAGGGCGAGCACGCCTGCCATCGTCTGGGCGACACGATTCCGCAGCAGTCGCCGCCTGGCGAGAGCCCACGGACTTGCGGCGACCGCGGCGAGGTCGCCCGCCGCTGCGGTCGCCTCGCCTGCGATCGCGTCACTCATGTCGAAGGGCGGCTCGGCCTACTGCACCCAGGACTGGTCGACCAGCCAGTAGAACTGCTTGCTGAACGTGAAGTTGCCGACCCGCTTCGAGAGGAAGTCGATGTGCTTCGGGGTGAACAGCGTCGCCATCGGCGAAGCGTCGGTCACCTCCTTGTCGATCTTCGCCCATTCGGCGTTCGCGGCCTTCTCGTCCGTGAGCGCGGTCGTCAACGCGTGCTTCATCTGCTTGTCGATCTTCTTGTCGCAGAACCCGGCGATGTTGATGCTCGAGTCGCTGCCCGGGTGGAACGAGTCGCAGCCGAAGAGGATGTTGAGGAAGTCCGACGCAGCGGGGTAGTCCTGGTACCACTGCTGGATGTTGATCTGAACCTTGTTCTTCGTGTTCTGGACGTAGGTGAAGAAGATGTTCCCCGAGATCGGCTTGACGCTCGCTTTGTAGCCGATCTGGTTGAGAACGCTCTGGAAGTAGACGGCAACGGCCTTGTTCACCTCGTCGTCCGAGGAGAGCACCGTCACGCTTGCCCCCTTGGTGCCCGACTGCTGGACGAGCAGCTTCGCCTTCGCGACGTCGGGCGCCGACCATTTCGTGCCCGGGTTCTTCGTGTACGGGCAGTAGTCGACATGCCCGGGGAAGCCCGGCGGCAGCACCTGGCACGACGGCTGCGCGAGCCGCGACCCGCCGAAGATCTTCACGAGCGCGTTGCGGTCGATCGCGTAGTTGACCGCCTGCCGCGCCTTCACGTTGTTGAACGGCGCGAGGTTCGTGTTCATCGGTGCGTACCAGAACGCCGTCAGCGTCTCGACGTGCGTCTGCGACGCGTACTTCGTGCCCATCTCGTTCAGGCGGTCGGCTGGCGGCGCCTCGAGCGTCCAGTCGGCCTGTCCGTTCTCGATCGCGGTGATCTGCGCCTCGACCGTCAGCCCGAACGACTGCTGGATCACGTCCGGGTAGCCGTCCGGCTGCGCGGCCTTCGACCACTCCTTGAAGTACGGGTTGCGCTTCATCACGAGCTGCTTGTTCGGGTTGTACGACGCGAAGTAGTACGCGCCCGTGCCCGGGATCGGCTTCGTACCGGCATCGCTGGTCGGTGCGTCCGCGGGCAGGATCGATGCGTGCGGAACGGCAAGCTTGTACTTGAACTCGGGGTCCGCCGCGACGAGGTTGACCGTGACGGTGTTCGCCTTGGCGTCGGCGCTGACGCCGCCCTTGAGCGTGCAGCCGGCCGGCTTCGCAAGGCAAAGTTTGGCGCCGACGATGCCTCCGTAGAAGCCGCCGGAGGTCGGGCTCTTAACCTTGAAGATCCGGCGGAAGGAGGCCACGACGTCGTCGACCGTCACCGGCTTGCCGTTCGAGAACTTGATGCCCTTCCGGAGCTTGAAGACCCACTTCTTGCCGCCGTTCGTCGGCGTCGGCAGGCTCTCGGCGAGGTCGGGAACCACCTGGAATGCTGCGTCGCCGCCGGCCTTCGTGAAGGCGAGCAGTCCGTCGTAGGTGGCCTGGTAGAGCTGCCAGTACTGCAGCGTGTAGTTGACCTGGGGATCGAGCGTGCCTCCGGCCGCCTTCGCCAGCAGTTTCATCGTCCCGCCTCGATGACCGGAGGTTGTCGCTCCCGTCGAGCTCGCGCTCACGGCCGCGATCGCGACCAACATCGAGAGAACCAGCATCTTGCCGACCCTGCTCATAGCCTCTCCTCCGTTGTTCGACCCCTATCCAAGCTGCGATCGTAAACCGCCGGGGCCGACCGCACAAGCGCTCGGGAAAGGGCTGTGAGGGCTGGGTCAACAAACGAAGCCTGACGGCGTTCACCCGCCACACGCGCCAGCACCGAGCCCGCGCGAGGACGCGAGCTCAGCGCGGATCACGCAGACCGGGGTGGTCCTGTAACGAGCCCGTCGCCATAACGCCCGCCCGGACGGTCGAAGCCGAACACCTCGACGGAGTCGTGCTCGTGACTGGGAGCTGGAGCATCCAGGCTCCGGATCTTCGATGACCACTGTTAGAACCTCTAACTGAATGATCGCGCGCTGGCTGGGCGTGATGGTCGGGTAGAGGTTCTTAGGCCGAGGACACAACCGAGAAGTCCTCGTCTCGTTCGTCGATCTCCGTTCGCAGCCCAACCCACGGCAGCCGCCATACGCGCACGGCTGGCTTCGTCACCTCCCAAACACCTCGAATCGCCGTCTGGGCGTGCTCCGCAACGATCGAGATGTCGGAGCTGAATGGGAATACGATTCTCAGCTGCGCGGTGTGGTCACGCCCGAGCGCGGGCCTGGTCTCGTGGCTACAGCGACTTGACGGCGGCGATCAGCTTCACGACCGAGTCCTTCGCGTTCCCGAACAGCATCGTCGTTTGCTGCTCGAGAAAGAGCTCGTTGTCGATGCCTGCAAAGCCCGGTGCCATCGATCGCTTCATCACGACGACGCTCTGCGCCTTGTCGACGTCGAGGATCGGCATGCCGTAGATCGGGCTACCCGGGTCGCTGCGCGCGGCGGGGTTGACGACGTCGTTCGCGCCGATCACGAGCGCGACATCCGTCTGCGGGAACTCGGAGTTGATCTCGTCCATCTCCTTCAGCTGGTCGTACGGGACGTTCGCCTCAGCGAGCAGGACGTTCATGTGGCCGGGCATGCGGCCGGCGACGGGGTGGATCGCGTAGAGAACTTCAACGCCCTTCGATTCGAGCAGTTCGGCGAGCTGGCGAACATCGTGCTGCGCCTGCGCGACCGCGAGCCCGTAGCCGGGGACGATGACGACCTTGCGCGCGTAGGAAAGCTGAACGGCGACGTCCTCAGGCGTTGTCGCGCGGAAAGTGCGGCCGTCGTCGACGCGCGCGGCGCTGGTGCCCGCTTGAACCTGTCCGAACGCGCTGAACAAAACGTTCGTGATCGAACGGTACATCGCCTTGCCCATCAGCAGCGTGAGCAGCGTGCCGCTTGCGCCGACGAGCATCCCGGAGACGATCAGCACCGTGTTCGAGAGGACGAAGCCGGTGGCCGACGCCGCGAGGCCGGTGAACGCGTTCAGCAGCGAGATCACGACCGGCATGTCCGCGCCGCCAATCGGCAGGACAAACATCACGCCGAAGGTGAGCGCAAGCAGAATCAGCGCGACGATCACCCACTGGCCTTGGACGCCGGCGATCGCGGCAATCCCGAAGGCGGCGGCGCCGGTGACGATCAGCCCGTTGAAGATGTTCTGGCCCGGGAAGACGATCGGGCGGCCGCCGATCAGCTCCTGCAGCTTCGCGAACGCGATCGCCGAGCCCGCGAACGAGATAGAGCCGATCAGCGCGGAGAGGACGATCGAGACGACCTCCGTACTGCCGATCCGGCCCGACGCGGGCGCGAGCTTGTGGAATTCGGCCAGCGCGACGAGTGCCGCCGCGCCGCCGCCGACCCCGTTGAACAGGGCCACCATCTGCGGCATTGCGGTCATCTTCACGCGTTTTGCTCCGACCACACCGACGGCGGCGCCGATCGCGCCGGCACTGACGATCAGCGCCCAGTTGCCGATTCCCTTCAGCGCGAGTGTCGTGCCAATCGCAATCAGCATCCCGCCGCCACCGACCCGGTTGCCGAGCCGCGCGTGCTTCGGCGACGAGAGGAAGCGCAGCGCGAGGATGAAGCAGACGATCGTCGCCAGGTACAGCAACCCGATCACGTTCGAGTTCGAGATCACGGCTCCGGTTTGTCTTTCTCGTCGGCGGGCGGCTCCGATCGTCGCGGCCGGAACATCTCGAGCATCCGGTCGGTGACGAACCAGCCGCCGACAACGTTCGCCGTGGCGAGCACCATCGCGATGAAGCCGACGATCTTCAGCAGCGTGTCGTCAGCCGTCCCGAGGATTGCGATCGCGCCGACGATCACAATCCCGTGGATGAAGTTCGTGCCGGACATCAGCGGCGTGTGCAGCATCGCCGGCACCTTCGAGATCACCTCAATGCCGAGGAAGATCGCGAGCGCCAGGATTGTCAGCTCGATCACGAGGCCGAGATGGGTCGTCGGCAGTTCGATGAACAAGGCCAGCTGGGTCATGCGCATGCCTCCCGTGTGACGCACGCGCCGGAGGTGATCTCGTCGTCGAAGTCGAGGGCCAGCTCGCCGCCGGGGGCGAGGTGCTGGAGCAGCGCAGCGACGTTGCGGGAGTAGAGGCGGCTCGCATCGGCGGCGAGTAGAGAAGGGAGGTTGGTCAACCCGACGATGGTGACGCCGTGTACGACCGCCTCTTCACAGGGGCGCGTGCTCTCGCAGTTGCCGCCGGCCTCGGCAGCCAAGTCGACGATGACCGAGCCCGGGCGCATGGCCGCAACGGACGAGGCTGGAATCAGTTTCGGCGCGGGGCGACCGGGAATCAACGCCGTGGTGATCACTACGTCGAAGTCGGGAATCCGCTCGGCGAGCGCGCGCTGCTGCTCGGCTTGTTGCTCGGGCGTCAGCTCCTTCGCGTAGCCGCCCTCGGTCTCCTCGCCGCGAACGCCGAGGTCGAGGAAGGTCGCGCCGAGGCTCTCGACCTGTTCCTTCACGGCCGGGCGGACATCGAACGACGAGACGACGGCGCCCAGGCGGCGGGCGGTCGCGATCGCCTGCAACCCCGCAACGCCGGCGCCGAGCACGAGAACCTTGGCGGGCGCGATCGTGCCGGCGGCGGTCATCAGCAGCGGGAACATCTTCGGCGCGCGATCCGCCGCGATCAGGACGGCCTTGTAGCCGGAGACGGTCGCCTGCGAGGAGAGCGCGTCCATCGACTGAGCGCGCGAGATGCGCGGGACGGACTCCATCGCGAACGCAACAACGCCTCGCGCGCGAAGTCGGGCGATTCCGTCCAAGTCAGTCAGGGGCGCGAGAAAGCCGATCAGCACCTGGCCGTCAGACATCTGCGCGGTCTCCTCGGCGCTCGGCGGCGCGACGCGAGCGACACAGGCTGCGTCCCCAACGTCGTCGACAATCTGCGCGCCGACGGCGGCGTATGCATCGTCCGCGAACCCGGCAGCCTCGCCAGCGCCACGTTCGATGGCGATCTCAAACCCGCTCGCGGCGAGTTTCGCTACGACCTCAGGGACGAGCGCGACGCGGCGCTCACCCGAAGCCGTTTCACGGGGCACCGCGATACGCATCGGGACGGATGCTAGGCGAAGGTCGCCAAGCGGCGGCGCAGGAACGCGCCGATCCCGTCGATCGCGTCGCGCGCTTCGGGGAGCTCGGCCGCCCACGCGTGCCAGACGTGCCACATCTCCGGCCAGATCTCGATCTCCGTCTCGACGCCGGCTTCTTGGGCGCGCTCGGCGAAAGTGACGGAGTCGCTGAGCAGGATCTCCTCGTCGCCGACGTGGATCAGCAGCGGCGGTATCCCGCGCAGATCGGCGAAGACGGGGGAGGCCAGCGGATCGCGCGGATCGCCGCCGGCGACGTAGGCGACTGCGGCGTCCGCGAGGCCGACGCGAGTCAAAAGCAGGTCGGCGTCGGCGCGGGTAGCGAACGATTCGCCCGAGAGCGTCATATCGAGCCAGGCCGAGAGCAGCACGCCGGCGGCTGGCAGCGGTTCACCGAGATCACGGAGAGCGACCAGAGCCGACGCTGTAAGCCCGCCACCGGCCGAGTCGCCGGCGAACGCGATCCGACCCGGCTCGATCTCGTCCGCAAGCAGCGAGCGGTAGACGGCAACGGCGTCGTCGGTCGCGGCGGGCGACGGATGCTCGGGCGCCAGCCGGTAGTCGACGAGCACGACCGGCGCCCCGCAAGCGCGCGACATGCGAGCGGCAAAGTCGCGATGCGTCACGCACGAGCCGGACACGAACCCGCCGCCGTGGACGTAGACGAGCCGCGCGGAGGGATCGGACTCGGGGGCCGAGACGAACTCGCACGGCACGCCGCCGGCAACGAGCGGCACGAAGGTGACATCCACGGGAAGCGGAACGAGTGCCGCCTCGGATTCCCACGCGGCGCGATCCTCGGCGAGCGTCTGCACGGGCGCGGCCGGCTGCGCGGCGAATGCTGCGTGCAGGCGGTGGCTATCGGCGCTCGACGACATTCGGCGGCACGCTAGCGGCAGGAAGGGATCGGCGCGCGCAAGGTGAACGTGGAGGTCTTGTGACCCGACTCGACGCGTATGCGGCCGCGATGAGCGTGTGTGACCCGGCTCTGGGCGGCCACGCCTCGCGCGTCGGCGCGCACGCGGAGTTGATCGCGCGGCGCCTCGGCTGGGACGATGAGCGCATTGACGACCTGCGACTCGGCGCGGCGCTCCACGATGTCGGCAAGGTTTCGATCCGTCCTGAGGTTCTGCAGAAGCCAGGCGCGCTCGACGACGCCGAAATCGCGCACGTTCGTGCCCATCCGGTCGAGGGCGTGTGGCTGATCTCGGGTGTCCGCTCGCTGATCCCGGCGATGCCGTATGTGCTTTTTCACCATGAACGATGGGATGGAACGGGTTACCCGACGCGCCGTGCGGGGGCCGAGATCCCGCTCGAGGGTCGGATCTTGGCTGTCGCGGATGCTTTCGATGCGATGACATCATCGCGCCCCTACCGCGCTGCGTTGGCGGTTGACGACGCGTTGGACGAGGTCGCGCGCTGCGCCGGCTCGCAGTTCGATCCGGTCGTTGCGCAGACGTTCCTGGACGCGTTAGCCGAAGCCGTGGCCGAGCCCGAGCCGCTTCCCGCCGCCGCCACCGGCTGAGCCTCCTCCTACACTCCGCCGCATGCTGCCGAGTTGCGAAGAGCTCGTCGCGCGGGGGATTCCGGCGACGTATCGCGACCGCGTGTGCGACCTCTGCGGCGTGGATCTGCTGACCGAGCGCGCGATCCTCTGTCGCCGGCGCCGGATCGAGCTGCGCGAGGCGACGATGCGTGAGTCTGAACTCCGAGCAGTCCTGCCGCGCTGGCGCCGCGACGGGCTCACACCGCCCGAGATGGCCGACCGCCTGCGCCTCCCGCTCTGGCGGGTACTCGACGGGCTGCGTGCGCTCGTCGGTCGCGGCTCGGACCGCGCGGCCTAGCTGGCGACGGCGTCGAGGCCGGCCGCGATGCCGGACATCTCCGATCGCCTATTCGGAAACGCCACCTGCTGCGTCGCCGGAGCGAGACCATGTCGACGAGAGCGCCTTAGCAACCCAGACAACCTGCTCGTGGAGTTCCCCGACGATCACATCCAACTCGGTTGGTGCGTCTCCGATCTTGGACTCCTGCCAGACCATCTTTACTCTCTTGTTGCCGGCGAGGATCACGCGTGTGCCGTGCTCGTTGCTCGCGGATCGTGATCAGACTCCAGTCGGAGTCCAATCGAAAGCGGATAGATCACCGGTATCCAATGAAGCGTCGCCCACACGGTATGAGTCTCGAGGAAGTACGCCGAACGGCCCGTTAGCCTCACCTCCGATGTAACGGAAGTCGCAGACGTCGGCTGTGGGTATCGAATCGCGGTACCACTGAGTGACCAAGTCCTTGAACCAGCACAAGATGCCTCCGGTGTTGGCTCCACCTGCACGTTGCCAAACGGCCTCGACTTCGTCGAAGGTGACTTGTTGCATGGGGCCGAGGCCGCGTCGCTTGCTTCGCGTGTGTCTACGCGGATACGGATTCGAGGCCGGCGCCGATGCCGGTTGCTAGCTCGGCTAGCTGCGCTTCGCTGATCACGAGCGCGGGGGAGATCTGTAGCCCGCCACCGGCTAGCGCCCGCGTCATGACGCCGGCGTCTCGGCAGGCGATCGCGGTGCGTCCCGGCAGCGACGCGTCTGCGTCGACGCGCGCTGGATCGAGCTGAACCGCGGCGAGTAGCCCCGCGCCGGTGCGGATCTCGGAAACCAGGGGATGGTCGAGAAGCGGCGCGAGGGCGGCGGCAAGCGGACCTTCCATGCTCGCGGCGCGGGTATCGAGACCCTCGCGTTCCATGATGTCGAGGTTCGCGAGCGCGGCCGCGCAAGCCGTTGTGTGGCCGCTGTACGTATAGCCGTGTCGCCACATGACGCCGCCCTGCCAGAACGGCTCGGTGATGTGCGGCGCGGCGAGCACGCCGCCGAGCGGCACGTAGCCCGAGGTGACGCCCTTCGCGAACGCGAGCAGGTCGGGTTGGAGGTCGAAGCGACTCGATGCGAACCACTCGCCGACGCGGCCGAAACCGGTGATCACCTCGTCGGCGACGAAGAGCGCGCCGGCGTCGCGTGTGATCTGGCGCACCCGCTGGAGGTAGCCCTCCGGCGCGAAACGCACGCCGCCGGCACCGACGACCGGTTCGCAGAAGAACGCGGCAATGCGGTGCGCGCCGATCCGGTCGATCGCGGCGGCGAGCTCGTCGGCTGAATCCCAGGCGACGAGCTCGATATCGGCGACTAGCTCGCCGAGCGCGTCGCGATTCGCGCCGATGCCGGCGAGCGCCGTGCCGTACGCGTGCATCCCGTGGTACGCCCACGAGCGCGTGAGAATCACCGTTCGCTCGGGTTGACCGATCTCGTGGAAGTAGCGGCGCGCGAGCTTGGCGGCTGTGTCGACGGAGTCCGAGCCGCCGCTTGTGAAAAAGACTTTCGAGCCCGCGACCGGCGCCATCGCGGCGAGCCGGTCGGCGAGATCGAGTACTGGCCGCGTCGCGAAGTCGCCGAAGACGTGGTACGCGTGGAGCTTTGCGAGCTGGGCAGCGGCTGCATCGGCGATCTCCTGGCGCCCGAAGCCGACGTTCGCGTACCAGAGGCTCGCGGTTGCGTCGAGGTAGCGCCGGCCGGCCTCGTCCCAGACGTAGCAGCCCTCGCCGCGGTCGACGACGAACTCGTGCCCGTCGACGGCACCCATGTCCGCAAACCCATGCCAGAGGTTGGTCACAGACTGAGCCTAGTCACCTGACAGACACGGAATGTAACTATGGGTTCTCAGAACCAAAACCTATATTTCTCTCGTCCCAGCCTGTACTTTTCGTCTCGTGCAGAGCTTCCGCGACGTAGGCAGGCACCTTGATCTCATCCCTGCGGCGATCAATCGCCAGCTAAGCGAGATTGACATCGCACGCGGCCGTCAGGAAGCGTTTGCCTTGCAGCATCGCGCTGGGCTCGAGTCGCTCACCCAGGCAGCCCTCATCCAAAGTGTCGAGGCGTCGAACGCGATCGAGAACATCGTCGCGCCGAAACACTGCGTTAGAGATCTCGTCGCGCAGAGCACGCTGCCACGGAACCGCTCCGAATCAGAGATCGCGGGCTATCGAAGTGTTCTCGGCACCATCCATGCGAGCGCCGAGCAGATTCCGTTCACGCCGAGTGTCGTTCGCCAGCTGCACCGCGATCTCTACCAGTTCGCCGCGCGGCCGGGCGGTGACTGGAAGCATTCCGACAACACCGTCACCGAGCAGCGCGCCGATGGATCGGTCGCCATCCGTTTCGAGCAAGTCACCGCCGTCGATACCCCGGCGGCGATGGATGAGCTTCATCGCTATTTCGGCGTGGCGTGGCGTGCCGACCATCATCACCGGTTGCTTCTCACTGGCGCCTACGCGCTCGACTTCCTCGTGATGCATCCGTTCGCGGAGGGCAACGGTCGTATGTCGCGCCTGCTCTCGCTCCTGCTGCTCTACCAGGGCGGCTATGAGGTCGGCCGATTCGTCAGCATCGAGAGGCTGATCGAGCAGACCAAGGAGACGTACTACGACGCGTTCGCAGAATCGACCTCGGGTTGGCACGACGGAAAGCACGACCTCCGTCCGTGGCTGACGTACATCCTCGGCGTGATTACCGCTTGCTACCGCGAGTTCGAACCACGGGCCGCAGCTGCCACGTCAGGCCGCGGGTCGAAGGCCGCGCTCGTGCGGGAGTTCGTTCGCGCGAGCATCAGTGATCGTTTCGACTTTGCCGACGTCAAGCGCGCAGCGCCAGGGGTCAGCGATGCGTACATTCGCGAGGTGCTGCGTGAGCTCCGTGATGCGGGTGTCATCGAGGGGACTGGCGCGGGTCGCGGCGCCGCGTGGCGTAGGTCGCGACGCGACTTCTGACATCAGGCTTCCGATCGCCCTACGCAGGATCGCCAAGGCGCTCGGTTCCGTCGGCGAAGCCATGTCCTTGCTCTGACACCGGCCATGTCTGCGCTCGCCATGTCGGGGGTCAGAGCAAGGACATGGCTTCGCGAATCCCGTTCGTCTAAACCAAGCGCCAAGAACCGATTTGCGGACAATGTCCCTCCTCTGACACCGGACATGGCTCTGCCGGACGCGGCCGGTGTCAGAGCAAGGACACTGGCCGCTTCAGACACGGGCGGAAATGTGTTCGACCGCAGCCGCGCTCGCATCGATCCTCATGAGATTGGTCGCCCGATAGCCACCATCGATCGGTTACGGGGGGTCCAGACGAGTCGGCTGTCAGTCATCTTCGAGCGGGCTGACCTTGGGCCACGGCCTCGACATCACTTGTCGATACTCGGCGACCCCCACCACCAGATGGGCTGCGATCTCGCCCGTTATTGCGATGAGTAGGAGATATGCGCCAGGGCCTTACCGGAGGACCGACGAGAAGGAGCCGACCATCATCAGCACAGTGATGAGCGGCGATACGACGCTGTACACGACGTACAACAGTGGAATCTCGGGATTCGTGTCCGGCTGACTCAGAGAGAGGATCAGACCTCGATCTTCGATCGCACGCTGCGGATCACCTCGTCGGTGAACTCGCTTGTGCCGTGGTGGCCGCTGAGATCCGCCGTCTTCACGCCCTCGGCAACTGCTTCGAGCGTCGCCTCGCGGATCGCTCGTCCCGCGGTCACGCACTCGTCGTCCCCGGAATGTGTGAGCAGCGCGCCCGCGGCGAGGATCATCGCCATCGGGTTCGCCACATCCTTGCCATAGAGAGACGGCGCGGTTCCGTGCGCGGCCTCGGCCATCAGCGCGCGCGGCACGTAGTCGTCGTCGAACGCGACGAGCAGGCTCTCCGAACCGGCAATCGATCCGAACAGCGGCAACACGAGATCCGAAAGGATGTCACCGTCACGATTCAAGGCGGGGATCACCATCGGCGCGCCGCTCGACGAGATCAACAGAGCGAACGTCGCGTCGATCAGCTGCGGGTCGTACGTCACCTCGGGATGGCGCGTGGCGGCGGCGTCCATCTCCTCCTTCAGCATCCCCTCGTACACCGGGCTGACCGTGTATTTCGGCCCGCCGAAGACCTTTGCGCCCATCGTCTCGGCCTGGCGGAACGCGAACTCGGAGACCGAACGGCAGATCCGGCGCTCGATCCGCTCGGTGCGAAACGCGACCTCGTCTTCGCCGCTTCCCTCGCGCCATTCCTTCGCCCCGTAGGCGTCGCCGACCGCCATCCGGACGACCGAGATCGGTGAATGAACGCCGCCCAGCGGCACGACACCGGGGATACGTCGCCCGGTGCGGACAATGACCTGGCCGCCGATCTCCTCGCGCAGAATCCGGTTCGGCGAGCCCACATCGTCCATGCCTTCCGGCGTGACGGTCGCCGCTTTCAGGCCCAGTCCGTGCTCGCGAATCGCGCGCGCCGCCTTGTAGACAACCTCGTTCCCGTCGGCTCGGCGGCTCTCCAGCGAGAGGTCGAAGCGGGGGAGTACAAGCTCGAAGCCGAGCACGTCCGGCGCGAGCACGCGGAGTGCGGCTTCGAGCAGCTCCTGCCCTGTTTGGTCGCCTTCGAGAACGACGATCGTGCGCGAATCCATTGGCGGTGAACTCTAACCCGCGCCGGCGCGGAGTGACCCGCTCAATAGGCGTCTGTAAATGAGGGCGTGAATTTCTTGCCAGATGCGCGCGCGAGATTTACTCTTGCACCGCCGAAATCAAACCAACAGAAGGAGAGTCATCGTGGCGAGAAAGACAGTTCTCGTGTGCGACATGTGCAACAAGGAAGTCGAAGACGGAAAAGGCGCGACAATGCGTCTCACCTATACCGACGCGAGGCGCGGCTCCAAACAGGCCGATCTCTGCGACGGCTGCTCTAGCGGCCTGCCGGGTCAAGCGGTCGCGCGCCGCGGGCGCAAGCCCAAGTCTCTGGCGTAGCCGGGATCTTGCGCGGGAGGCGGACGCTTTGGCGCCGCCTCCCGCTGCCACGGTGCGGCTCGTGGCCCGAGACTACGATGGCCTGATGGGCCTTTCGCTGGTCGTCGGGCCGGCGCATGCCGGCAAAGTCGCGCTCCTTCTGGCGCGCTTCCTCGACGCGATCGAGCATGACCCCTGGCTCATTGTCCCGGCTCGCGCCGATGTCGAACGCGTCGAGCACGACCTGCTGTCGCGCGCCGGCGTTCTGCTCGCCGGGCGCATCGGCACGTTTGACGACCTGTTCGAGGAGATCGCTGCCGGCTCGGTATCGCCGCTGCGGGACGCGCCAGCGCCGGTCCGTGATCTCGTCGTTCGCCGGGCGATTGCTTCGGCGCCGCTCGCTCGGCTTGCTACGTCTGCGGCCACCTCTGGCTTCGCCGACGCGCTTCTCTCCGCGCTCGGCGAGCTGAACTCGGCGCTTGTCGATCCTGCGCGGCTCGACGGCGATCTCGCGTTGCTCCACGCGGCATATGCCGGCGAGCTCGCGAGGTTCGGCCTGAGAGACAAGGACGGACTGAAGGCGGACGCGATCGAGCGGCTGCGATCCGATCTCGACGCTTGGCGCCCCGATCGTCCCGTGTTTGCCTATGGCTTCGAGGATCTGACTGCCGCGGAGTGGGCGCTGCTGGAAGCGCTTGCCGCTCGCGCACACGTGCACGTGTCGATCCCATACGAGCCGGGGCGCGCGGCGTTTGCATCGCTGGCGGTGACGGTCACCGATCTCGCCGGGCTTGCCGGCGGGCGCATCGAGGAGCTCCCGCCGCGCGACGCGTCGACCATCTCGCCGACGCTGCGGCATCTCGAGCGTGGCCTGTTCGAGGACGCGCCGGGGCCCGCGCCGCAGCTCGATGGCTCGCTCCGTTTCCTCGAGGGAGCGGGAACGCGTGGCACGCTGGAGCTGCTCGGCGAGACGGTCAGCGGGCTGATCCGGGGAGGCACCGCGCCCGAGCGAATCGGCGTCGCGTGCGACTCGGTCGAACGCTGGCGGTCGGCGCTCGGCGCGACTTTCGCTGCGCTCGGCGTACCGGTCGCGATCGAGGAGCGTCCGCGGCTCGGCCAGACGCCGTTTGGAGCGGCTCTGCTCTCGCTACTTCGCGTGGCGTGGCTCGGCGGCGAGCGCGGCGAGCTGTTCGCGTTCCTGCGCTCGCCTTTCGCCGGACTGCAACGCCGCAGTGTCGACTTCGTCGAGGGTCGCCTCCGCGGCCGGGCCGTTCGCACCGCGGCGCGGGTTGAGGAGGAGGGCGACAAGCTGCGTGGCGCGCCCGTTCCGCAGCTCGTCGCGTTGCGCGCTCAGGAGAGTGCGCTCGTCGGCGCTCGCGCGCTGGCACGCTCAATGGCGACGGCGGGGTTCGGGCTAGAGGCGCCGCCCACCGGTGACGAAGCTCGCCTCGATCTTGCTGCGTATCAGGCGACGACGGAGGTGTTGGACAGTCTCGCAAGCCTCGAAGCGGCCGGCGTCGTTCTCGATCCAGCCGAGATCGTCGCTGCGCTCGAACGCTGCACGGTGCGCGCGGTCGGAGCCGGCGAGCCGGGGCGGGTTGCGGTCGTCGACCTCCCGCGTGCTCGCACCCGAACCTTCGACGCCGTCTTCATCCTCGGGCTGGAAGAAGGCAGCCTGCCGCGGCGGGGCCGCGACTCGCCGTTTCTCGACGACGCACGCCGCACCGCGCTTGGCTCGCGTCTCGCGCGGCCGGATGGCGTAAGCCGCGAGCGCTACCTCTTCTACGCGGCGTGCACCCGCGCCGCGCAACGCCTCACGCTCGTCCGCGAAGCCGCGACCGACGAAGGCCAGCCGCGCGAGGCCAGCCCGTTCTGGCATGAGGTCACGCGGCTGTTCCCGGTCGACGATGTCAGGCGCTGGACGCAAAGCCGGCCGCTATCCGCCTTGACCTGGTCGCTCGAGGCGGCGCCGACCGACCGCGAGCGACTACGTGCACTCGCGAGCTTGTCGGTCGACGACGCCGCTGGCGCGGCAGCACTCGCCACCGCGAACGGCTGGACGCGAAAGCTTGAGCGCGCGCGCACCGCCTTCGAGCGCGAGACGCGGCTGCGCAACCCGGCTGTTCTCGAAGTCCTCGGCGCGAAAACGACGTTCGGCGTGACCGAGCTAGAGATGTTCTCCGACTGCTCGCAGCGCTGGTTCGTCGAGCGGCAGATCGATCCGAAATCGATGGACGCCGAGCCCGACGCGATGCTGCGCGGGCAGGTTGCGCACCAGGCGCTGCATAAGTTCTACGCGGGTCTGCAGAAAGAGCTCGGCGGCGTCGAGCGCGTGACCGAGGCGACGTTCGAGCAAGCGTTTGCGTTTCTCGAGCGATGTCTTGACGGCGCGCTTGAATCCGGGGTGCGCTTCGACGCGACCGACCTGCAGCGTGCCGAGTTGCGGCACTCGCTCCTGCGCGACCTCGAAGGTTTCCTGCACGACGAAGCTGCGTCCGAGCTCACATTCGTCCCGCGGAAGCTGGAAGTCTCGTTCGGTTCGGAGCGCTCGGCGCCTGAGCTCCAGCGTGGTCTCGACCTTGGCGACGGGCTACGACTCTCGGGGAAGATCGACCGCGTCGACCAGGATCCGTTCGGTGCGCAAGGGATCGTCCAGGACTACAAGTCGGGTAAAACCGCGCACTCCGCCGCCGAGATCGATCGCGAGGTCAAGCTCCAGATCCCGCTGTACATGCTGGTGCTGCGCGATCTCGTCGGCATCGAGCCGCTTGGCGGCGTGTATCGCGCGCTCTCTGGCAAGCGGCTGAAGCGCGGCATGCTGCGCGCCGAGTCGAAGGACGAATTGCCGGGCTATGCGACGAACGACTACCTCGACGAGGAGCCGTTCTGGGCGCAGATCGAGACGGCGCGCACGCGGGCGCATGACTCCGCGGTGCGCATCCGCGCGGGCGATGTCCACCACGATCCGCGCGACGGCGACTGCCCGGCGTGGTGCGACGCGTGGCCGATCTGCCGGGTTGAACACGCATGAGCCTCAATCCGGAGCAACTCGCAGCAGTTGAGGCGCACGGTGAGGTCTTCGTCTCGGCCGGCGCCGGGACGGGCAAGACGACCGTGCTCGTCGAACGGTTCGTCCGCGCGACGTGTGACGCCGGGCTCGACGTCGACTCGATTCTCGTCATTACGTACACGCGGAAAGCCGCGAGCGAGCTGCGCGCGCGGATCCGCCAGGCGTTGCACGACCGCGGTCGGCACGACCTCGCACGCGGGCTCGACAGCGCGTGGATCTCGACGATCCACGGGTTCTGCAGCCGGCTGCTGAGGGCGCATCCGTTCGAGGTGGGACTCGATCCGCGGTTCCGCGAAGCGGACGAGGCGGCTTCGGCGGTGCTGCGTGGAGAGGCATTCGACGGCGCGTTGGAGGCGTTCTGCGCCGGTGGTGACCAAGAGCGGCTGCGGCTGCTCGCGACCTATGGTGCGAGCGGGTTGCGCAAGATGTTGTCGAGCGTCTACGCGACATTGCGGTCGGCCGGCCGCGATCTCGTGCTCGAGCTAGGGCAGCGCGAGAGCCTCGCCTCCGCGATCGCGGATTGGCACGGAGCCGCCACTACCCTCGCCGCCGATCCGGCCGCCACCGAGAAGCAGAGCAAGGCGGCCGGCGACGCGTTGCTTCTCGCGCAGCCGGGGACGATCGCCGAACGGCTCCTTGATCTTGCTTCCCTGCGCGCGCACAGCGATCGGGCCGCCGAGTACGAGGACGCGCGCAAGCGCGTGGAGCGCGCCGCGTTGGAGGAGCTCGCCGCGCGTGATCGTGACCTGCTTCAAGAGTTGCTCGAGCGCTATGCGGTGGCGTATGCGGAGGCGAAGCGGCGCGAGTCGGTGGTCGACTTCGAGGATCTTCAGCTCGCCGCGCGCGACCTGCTTCGCGACCGGCCCGAGATCCTCGAGGTCGAACAGCTCCGCTTCCGTGCCGTGATGGTGGACGAGTTCCAGGACACGAACGCGTTGCAATGCGAGCTTGTCGACCTCATCTCCGGTGGCCCGAGGGAGACCGAGGTGTTCACGGTCGGCGACGAGTTCCAGTCGATCTACGGCTTCCGGCACGCGGATGTCGAGGTGTTCCGCGAGCGCCGGGCCACCGCGTCGCAGCCGCTGTCGCTGCGGCGGAACTACCGCTCGCGCCCCGAGGTGCTCGCTGCGATCAACCACCTGTTTGAGCCGGCGTTTGGCGAGGAGTTCCAGCAGCTGACCGCCTCGGCCGAGTTTGCTGATCCAATCCTCGGCCACCCGGTCGAGTTGCTCGTCACCGACAAGGCCAGCTTTCACGACACCGGCGAGCACTGGCGCCGGGCGGAGGCGCGCCGGATTGCCGAGCGCGTGGCGCAGCTAGTCAGTTCCGGCGACGCGACGCCAGGCGACATTGTTCTGTTGTTCGCCGCCGGCACCGACGCTGAGGTGTACGAGGAGGAGCTGCGGCGGCTCGATCTGCCGACGTTCCGCGCGACCGGCCGTGGCTACTTCGGTCAGCAGCAGGTGGTCGACTTGCTCTCGTACCTCCGTCTGCTGCAGAACCGCTATGACGACGCGGCCTTGGCGGCCGTGCTGGCGTCGCCGTTCGTCGGTGCCTCGAACGATGCGCTCTTCCTGTTGCGCCGCAACGCGGTCAGACGGCCGATTTTCACCGCGCTCGAGAAGAGCCTGCCGGCCGAGCTGGATCAGGCCGACGCGCGGCTGCTGCGCGCCTTCCTCCAGCGCTACGAGCGACTCGTCGCAGCGTCGTCTCGCCTGTCACTGGAGCGGCTCTGCGAGCAGATTCTCGTCGAGCACGACTACGACCTTGCCGTGCTCGCGCGCTGGGATGGGCGCCGGCGGTTCGCGAACCTGCGCAAGCTCGCGCGCCTCGCCCGCGCCTACGAGGCTTGGCGCGGCACCGATCTAGAAGGTTTCGTCCGCTTCGTCCACGACCAGGAGGCGTTCGGCGCGCGCGAGCTGGAAGCGGTCGCCGAGGAGGAAGGCGCGGGCGCGGTACGGCTGCTCACAATCCATGGCGCGAAGGGGCTGGAGTTCAAGGTCGTGATCGTCGCCGACGCGGGCCGTGACACGGGTCGCCCGCCGAGCGCCGACGAGATCCTTGCGCTCTCCGACGGGCGGTTTGGCTTCAAGATGGTGCACCCGACGAAGGGCGAGCGGCGCGCCGTGTTTGGGTACGAGGACGTGCGCGACGCGAGCGCGGCGCAGGATCGTGCCGAGCGGCTGCGCTTGTACTACGTCGCAATGACGCGTGCGATCGACCGGCTGATCGTCTCCGGTGCGATCGACCCCGAGCGGCCGGCCGATCGCGAGACGCCCATTGGCTGGGTGCTCGACCGGCTTGATGCGATGGACGAGGTCGCGAAGGTGGGCAACGACCCGATCGAGTTGGAGCGCGGTGCATCGCGATGGGTTGTCCGCGTCGAGCGGTTCCGAGCTGGGGCGCCTGCTGTCGCTACGCCCGCGCCGGTCGCCGCTGACGAGCCCGGCCAGCTCTCGCTGTTCGGGGAGCTGCCAGCGGGGCCGACTGCTCGGGTCGGGCTCGAGCTGCCCGCGCTCGAGCCGCTCGCGTCGCCGCCGCTGCATGTTCCGCGACGCCTTTCATACAGCGCGATCGCTCTCTACGACCGTTGCTCGTATCGCTACTACGCCGAGCGCGTGCTTGGGCTCCGCTCGGCGGAGGAGAAGTCCGCCGGCGGCGAGGAAGGTCTCGCGGCGACCGAGATCGGCGACGCGGCACATCGCTTGCTCGAGCTCGTGCCGCTGAACGCGCCGGTGGCGCCGACGCGTGCCGAGCTGGCCGCGACCGTCGCGTCGTGGTATCCAACCGTGCGCGACGACGAGTTGGAGCGAATCGCGGCGTTCGTCGACGCGTACTGCGGCTCGTCGCTCGCGGCGCGGGTCGCGGCGCTGGAAGGAATTGAGCCAGAGCGGCCGTTCGCGTTCGCCCACGACGGCGTGCTGCTCCACGGGCGGCTCGACGCGCTTTCGCTCGGCGGCGGGCGCGCTTTCGTCCTCGACTACAAGACGAACCAGTTGTTCGAGCGCACGCCGGCAGAGGTGGTCGAGCACTCATACCGGCTGCAGCGAGTCGTATACGCGCTCGCCTGTCTGCGTGGCGAGGTCGACGAGGTCGAGATCGCCTACCAATTCCTCGAGCAGCCGGAAGACGTCGTCACCGAGACGTACTTGAGCACAGATATCCCTGAGCTCGAAGCAGAGCTGTCTGCCGCGATCTCGCGGATTTCGAGCGGTGACTTCCGCCCGACGCCGAGTGCCTTCAACTGCGCTGGCTGCCCGGCGCTAGATGTCGTTTGTGCCGGTCCGCGACTGCTCGCGTATGCGGGCGGCGGCGAGGAGGAGTGGGGCCAGATGAACGGAGGCGAGTGATGCGCGTCGCCGCGCTGTACGACATCCATGGGAACCTGCCGGCGCTGGAGGCTGTCCTCGCCGAGCTGGCGCTGGATCCGCCGGACGCGATCGTCGTTGGCGGTGACATTCTGTGGGGGCCGTATCAAGCTGAATGCATTGGGCTGTTGCGCGATGTTGGTGCGCAATTCATCGCGGGGAACTGCGAGCGCATGGTGCTCCACGGCGATACCGAAGCTGATCAGTGGTGCCGTGAACAGCTCGACGCCGAGTTGCTCGCCGATGTTTCCCTCTGGCAGCTGACGATCGAGCTCGACATCGCGGGGCTTGGGCGAGTTCTGTTTTGTCATGCGACGCCGGGCTCCGACGAAGAGATCATCACGCGGCTGACGCCGGACGCGGCCGTCGCCGAGGCGTTCGCCGGCACCGTGGCCGATGTCGTCGTCTGCGGGCACACGCATGTCCAGGTCGATCGCGCTGTGCCGGGCGCGCTGCGGCTCGTGAATGTCGGCAGTGTCGGTATGCCGTGCGAGGGTACGCCGGGTGCTTTCTGGGCATTGATCGACGGCGGGATCGAGCTCCGGCGAACGGAGTACGCGGTCGAGCCGGCGCTTGCGAGGCTCCTCGAGCCGGGTTTCCCGTCCGTGGAGGACGTGTTCTTCGAGCAGGTTCGTGGCGAGGTCACAGCCGAGTCGGCGAGCGAGTACTTCGAGAGCTTGCGTGGCGCGTAACTTTGTCGGCGAGGCGCGCCGCCGTGGGCTCGGGACGCGGCGAGAGCGAATCAAACCGATCGTCGAGCGGCTTGCTGTAGAACACGCCGATGCCGAGATCGCGCTGCATTTCGGCAGCGACGTCGAGCTGCTGATCTCGGTGATGCTTTCCGCCCAGACGACCGACGTGAACGTCAACCGGGTCACGAAGCGGCTGTTCGTGAAGTACCGCAAGCCCGAGGACTACCTCGCCGTTCCGGTCGAGGAACTGGAACAGGACGTCTACCAAACCGGCTTCTACCGACAAAAGACGAAGTCGATCCGCGGCGCGATGCGCGTGCTGCTCGAGGAGTACGACGGCGTTGTGCCGCGGCGGCTGGAGGATCTGCTGCGGCTCCCCGGTGTCGCGCGGAAGACAGCGAACGTCGTCGCAGCCGAGTTGGGCGAGGCGCAGGGAATCGTCGTCGACACGCACGTGCGGCGGCTTTCCCAGCGGCTCGGGCTGACGCGCGCGGACGATCCGGTGAAGATCGAGCTCGATCTGCAGAAGATCGTGCCGCGCGCCGACTGGGCGCGGCTGCCGCATCTGCTGATCTGGCACGGGCGCCGTGTGTGTGACGCGCGCCGGCCGCGATGCGAGGACTGCGTGCTGGCGGATTTGTGCCCGTCCTCGCGCATTGACGCGTAGGACCTCTCAACACATCCGGGCCGTATCCCTCCACAGAATGCGCTGGACTGCCGTCGCTCTCGCGAGCCTCGCCCTAGTGGCCGCATCGGCGGCAGCCGGCAATCTGCAGGTTGTCTCCGCACATGGCGTACAGGCGAGCGTTCCGGCCGGCTGGCATCGACTCGAGCCGACGCCGAGCGCCATCACCGACCCGCGAACGTTGCTCGTCGTCGGAACCGCCGGCGTGGGCTGGAACCTGAAGTCTGCGTGCCAGAACACTGCCTACGGCGTGCCGGCAACGGGCGCGGTCGTCGTGGTTCTCGGCTGGACGAGCTTGCGCCTGGCAGGGAGCCCACGGCCGACAGGGCGAGCCCCGCTGAGCAAGCTCATTCGGGTGTCGCGCCCGATCTTCGAGTGCAGCTCGGCGCGCGGTGCCGGTGCAAGCGTCGTGCTAAGGGGCAAGGCGTATCAGGTGGACGTGATGGTCGGCGATCGCGCGACGCCGGCGCGCGTGGCCGAGGCGCTCGCCGTTGCCCGGTCGTTTGACCTGGCGCGCTAGACAGCCGCCGCGAGCGCGACGAGCAAGCCGCCGTCGGCGTCGAGCGCGGGAAACGCATCGACGACCACCTTCTTCTCAAATCCCGCCCGCGTCCTCAGCGTGAGTCGCTCGTTGAGCCGCCGGACGCTGTATTCGAGCGACAGCGCGATCGGGTCGTGGCCGCTCTCGAACTCGGTGAGCCCGAATGCCTCGCTGACGTTCCGCCCGAGGAGATCTCCTTCGCGGAACCCCGTCAGCTCGAACACGCCGCGCCCGGCGGCGAGGATGCGGCCGTCCTGATCGCAGGCGACGAGCCCGGCGGTTGGCGCGGGGTAGTAGTCGTGCTCCAGCTCGAAGAGAAACCCGAACGCGCAGCTGCGGCACGCGGGCGCCTGCTGCGTGAACCCATCGCGGCCGTCGGTGTCGACCGAGCGCTCTTTGCAGTTCGGGCAGATGAAGTACGGCACCGTGTCGCTTAGATCCACGTCGTCCAGCGGAAGAAAGCGAGCTGGGCGATCGTCGTGGCCGCGATCAGCGCCCACGAGAAGCCGTAGCCGAATCCCCAGTGGAGCTCCGGCACATTGCGGAAGTTCTGTCCGTACAGGCCAACGATGAACGTCGGCAGGAGCAGGGCCGACGCAATGACCGCCAGCCGCTTCATGACCTCATTTTGGTCGTTTGCGATCTTGGACTGGTGGTAGTCGCGCACGCCGGCGACGAGGTCGCGCGAGAGCTCGAGCCCGTCGTTCGTGCGCAGCAGCTCGTCGTACGCGACGGCGAAGCTGGGCGCGACTTCGCGCGGGAACACCTCGCCGGACGTGAGCTCGATCCGGCCGTCGACGATCTGCCGGGTGGCGTCGCGCGTTGGCGCGAGGGTGCGGCGGATGTGGAGCATGTCGTGGCGGGGGTCGGAGATACGGCGGCGGATGCGGGTGGGCTCCCAGCTGTCGACGCCGTCCTCGAGCTCGTCGATCTCGTCACCAAGCGCGTCGACGAGACCGAGGAAGCGCTCGGCGATGTCGTCGACAAGGCGATACGCGACCATGCTGACCGAATCGTCGAGCCGACACGCCGCGCGCGCTTCCGTCGGGTCGTACGCGGAACGACCTTGCTCCGGCGTCTTGCGCACGGTGACGATAGACGCCTCCTGGGAACGACATCGACCTCCTGGTAGTAGACGAGATCGCCCGCCGGCACAGCGACGCCGACCAGGAAGACACCGAGGATGGAGTCGCCGTGCGCTTCGAGCTTCGGCCGCGGGACGTCCTCGTTACGTGCCGGCGCGAGCCGCTGCTCGCCCGCGAGCGCGTGCACGCTCGCGGGCACGCGGACTTCGAGCTCGGCCGCCGTCGGGTCGAGCAGATCCACCCAGTTCTCGACCGCGCCCATCTCGCGGCGAGGGTAGCGCTCGCGTCGGCCGGAGCAGCTAGGCCGTCGCGGCAGCGCGACGTTGGTGCTCGGCCGCGAGGAACCGCTCTGCGTCGAGTGCGGCGGCACAGCCCGAGCCGGCCGCGGTGACCGCCTGCCGGTACACGTGATCCTGCACGTCGCCGGCGGCGAAGACGCCCTCGATGTTCGTCGCGGTGCTCCTGTCGGCCGTTACGAGATAGCCGGTGTCGTCCTCGTGGTCGAGCTGGTCGAGGAAAAGCGCGGTGTTCGGATCGTGGCCGATTGCGACGAAGAAGCCGTCGGTCTCGAGTTCGCTCTCCTCTCCGGTGACGGTGTCACGCAACCGAATGCCGGTGACTTTCATGTCGCCGAGCACCTCGATCGGCTCCTTGTTGAGGACGAACTCGATCTTCTCGTCGTTGCGCGCGCGATCGACCATGATCGGCGACGCCCGGAACTCCTCGCGCCGGTGGACGAGGTAGACCTTGCTCGCGAAGCGCGAGATGAACGTCGCTTCTTCCATCGCGGAGTCGCCGCCGCCGACGACGACCACGACCTTGTCGCGGAAGAACGACGCGTCGCAGGTGGCGCAGTACGAGACGCCGCGGCCCTGGAGGCGTGCTTCCGACTCGAGTCCGAGCTGGCGGGCGCTTGCGCCGGTCGCGACGATCACCGAGTCGGCGAGGTACTCATCGCGACCGATCGAGACCTTGAACGGCCGGGCCGAGAAATCGACGCTCGTGACATCGTCGGTGAGGTATTCGGCGCCGAAACGCTCGGCCTGCCGGCGGAAGTCCTGCATCATCGCCGGCCCCATCACGCCGTCGGCATAGCCGGGGTAGTTCTCGACGTCGCTCGTGATCATCAGCTGGCCGCCCCAATTGAACCCTTCGATGACGAGCGGGCTCAGGTTGGCGCGCGCGGTGTACAGCGCTGCGGTGTAGCCGGCCGGCCCGCCGCCGATCACGATCACGTTGCGAACGTCACTCATCTCGCTCCTTAGACGCTGATTTGCTGTCGGTCGTTACACCGGAGGTACGTTAGAGGCAACGGCGTCCGCGAGGTTCGTGTTCCCGCTACGCGACGACTTCGAGCTGCGCCTGCGCGGTGGTGTCTTCGACCTCGGCGACGAGCTCAGGCGCGGTGAGTGCCCTGGCCTT
Organism: Actinomycetes bacterium; assembly: GCA_025358355.1. Classification (GTDB taxonomy): domain Bacteria; phylum Actinomycetota; class Thermoleophilia; order Gaiellales; family Gaiellaceae; genus Gaiella. The sequence goes on from JANYJX010000018.1 coordinate 30,425, forward strand.
CGTCTCGACCGGCTTGAGCTCGGGCGCTTCGATCCCTGAGATGCCGTGCTTCTCGAACTTGCGCGCCTGCGGCAGAACCTGACGCTCGAGCGAGCCGACGGTCTCGTTATACGCACACACAGCGCCGTCGAGCGACTTGCCGACCTTTGCCATGTGCGTGCCCATGGTCGAGAGGCGCTTGTAGAGGTCGCGGCCGAGGTCGCTGATCTCGCGGGCGCTCTCTGCAATCGTCTCTTGCTGCCAGCCGTAGTGGACGGCGCGAAGCAGCCCGATCAGGTTTGTCGGCGTCGCCGGGATGACGTTGTTCGCGAACGCGAGCTCTTGCAGACCGGGGTCTCGATCAAGCGCGGCCGTCCACGATGTCTCGTTGTGCATGAACATCACGACGAGGTCGGGTGTGTCGGGCAGCTCACGCCAGTAGGCCTTTTGCGAGAGCTGCTGTATGTGTCGTTTGACGTGCTCGGCATGCGTGGCGAGGCGCAGGAGCCGCTCGGCGTCGGTGAGGTCTTCGCGGTGAGCGTCGAGGTACGCGACAAGCGACACCTTGGCGTCGATCACGATGCTCTTGCCGCCGGGGAGCCGCACGATCACGTCGGGGCGCAGCCGCGCGCCGTCACTGGCCGTCATCGAGCTCTGCTCGGTGAAGTCGCAGTGGCGGAGCATCCCGGCCATCTCGATCACGCGGCGGAGCTGGATCTCGCCCCACTGGCCGCGAACCTGGGGATTCCCACGCAGCGCCACGGTGAGATTGCCGGCCTGGGTTCGGAGGCCATCACTCGATTGCCGGAGCAGATCGAGCTCCTTGTGCAGCTCGCCGTATGCGCGCTGGCGGCGTTCCTCGAGCGTCTGCACGCTCGTGTCGACCTTGGCGAGCGACTCCTTCAGCGGCTTCACGTACTGATCGAGGCGGCCCATCGCCTGCTCGGTGAACGCAGCGGAGTTGTCGCGCAGCGCTTGCGCGGAGATCTCCTTAATCGCGCTCGTCATCCGCTCATCCAGCCCGGCGTCAACCGTCTCGAGCCGCGTCGTCAGCTCGACGATGCGCATATCTCGGACGGCTACGGCCGCAGCCTGACAGCGACGGTCGAGGAGCGCGGGGCGGAGGGCGGCCCAGACGAGACCGGCGCCGAGCGCGAGTCCGATGAGCAGCGCGAGTGCGATCAACACGGGGATAAAAGAGTAGGACGGTCGCCGGACAGCACGGGAAACCCGCTCACGACGTACGATTCGCGCGCGCCGGGGTGGCGGAATCGGTCAGACGCGGCCGCCTTAAAAGCGGCTGTCCCTCGGGACATCTGGGTTCGAATCCCAGCCCCGGCACTCCAACCGAGATGGTTCGCATACGCGTTGACTCGGGTTGTGCGGAGTGACACGCTCTTTGCTGGCATGACGGTGCACCAGGAGACGACTCGCTCTGGCGTCCGCGCGACAGCGGTCTCGGCCACGACACGCCGCCGGATCGCGACGGCCACCGTCCTCGGCGCGCTCGCCATCGTCGCCTGGCTTGCGAGCGTCAGCCAGATGCGCGGGATGGGGATGGACGACCGTTTCTCGGTCGGCTCCTTCGGCTTCTTCGTCGGCCTGTGGGTCGTGATGATGGCCGCGATGATGTTCCCGTCGGTGTGGCCGACGCTTTCGCTCTACGGGACGATCATGCGGAACCGCGCCACAACGGGCGCGCGCGCCGGCGTCGCGTCAGCCGCGTTCGTCGCCGGCTATCTCGCGTCGTGGACTGCCTACGGTCTGGTCGCGTTCGGCGCTCTCGAGATCGCCTCGCGCGCCGGTCTCGGCGGGCTCTCCGACACCGACCTCGCCCGCTACGTCGTCGCGCCGGTCGCGCTCGCGGCGGCGCTCTACCAACTTGCGCCGCTGAAGCAGGCTTGCCTCCGCCATTGCCGCGGGCCGTTCTCGTTCCTGCTCGCACACTGGCGCGACGGTCTCGGCGGCGCAGTCCGGATGGGCGCGCTACACGGCGGCTATTGCGTTGGCTGCTGCTGGATGCTGATGCTCGTCCTTCTCTCCGTCGGGCTGATGAGCATCACGTGGATGGCGATCGTCTCGATTGCGATTGCCGTCGAGAAGCTGACGCCGACTCGCTCGACCTGGCTCCCGAGCACTCTGCTCGGCATCGGCCTGGCCGCACTCGGCCTTCTGGCGTTGATTCGCCCAAGCTTGCTGCCTGGCCTTCACGGCAAGGCTCCGGCCATGCAAACCAGCATGAAGTAACGGGGCTACGCTCTCCGAGTGCAGGTGAACCTGCTCGACAACGAAGGTTGGCTTGAACGGACATCGCCTTCGGAGAGGTCGGCCTATCGCTAGCGTCGCAAGCGCGTGCCGGCCGACAGTCTCGGTGCGAGGCTCCATGAGCTGGAACCGGGGGAGAGTGCATTCGCGTACCACTACGAGCTCGGCAACGATGAACTACTCGTCGTTGTCGACAGTCGGCCGACGCTCCGCTCGCCTGAGGGTGAGCGCGCGCTACAGCCTGGCGATTGCGTGCTGTTCTCGACCGGCCCGGCGGGCGCGCATCAAAGCACGAACCGGTCGCCGGACACGGCCCGCGTGTTGCTCATGTCGAACTTCGCGCTGCCTCGCGCTGCGGTGCAGGTCGACAGCGGCAAGATCATGGCTCGTTGGGGAACGGGAACGGACGATCGCGAGCGGTTTCGCCTCGATGACGCGGTCGACTACTGGGACGGCGAGGATGTCCCTCCGACCAGTGCTTGAATCAGCCGGTCGAGCGCAGGGCGGAGGGTCTCGCGCTCGAACCCTGGTTGCGGGCCGGAGAGCTCGTCGAGCACCATCCCGTCGAACGCGGTGACGACGATCCAGGCGTCGCGCTCGGGCGTAGCCGAGCCAAGTCGCCTCAGCGGCTCCGCGAGCACGCGCACGTAGCCATCCGTCCACGTGCGCGAGATCGCAGCCAGTTCCGGCCGGCGCGCGCCTTCCAGCGAGATCTCGTAGTGCGAGACCAGAATCGCCCGACCCGGCCCGAGCCATTCCGTCACGTGATCCGCAAGCACCGTCGCGAACTCAGCGGCGCTGCTGACTTGCGTAAGAGCGGCCGCAAGCCCGTCAACGGTCTGGCGGTCGGTCTCGGCCGCGTGGGTCAGCGCCTCCCGTACCAGGTCGCTTTTCGAGGAGAAGTAGTACGTCGTCGCAGCGAGCGGGACGCCGGCTTCCTCGGCGACCGCACGATGCGTGATTGCGCCTGCGCCGAGGCGGCCAACGAGAGTCAGCGTCGCGTCGAGAATCGCCTGCCGGCGACGTTCGCCCCGGGCGCGTCGCGCTTCGGTCAATGCCCTCCGGCGGCGTTCAGGCCGACAACCCCGCCGACAATCAATACGAGGCTCGCGAGCTTCAGCGCCGACACCGGCTCATTGAGCGCAACCATGCCGATCAAGGCGATCGCAGCCGTGCCCGCGCCGGCCCACACTGCGTAGGTGACACCAAGTGACAGCCCGCGCAGCGAGAGCGAGAAGAAGTAGAACGACAGCCCGTATCCGGCCACGACGACGGCGCTCGGCAACGGCCGCGTGAAGCCGTCGATGTAGCGGAAGGCGACGGTCCCGACGACCTCCGTCACGATCGCAAGAGCCAGATAGAGCCATGCCATAGTGGTACAAGTGTACCAACACCGTCTCCGCGGCCGTCGCGGGTAGACTCGCCCGCGATATGGCGAGCGTCGAGGAAGTCGGGCTGCACGATCATCTCGAGTGGGATACGCCGCTCTACCGGACAGCGATCGCCCAGTTCGATCAGGCGATTCCGTACGCGAATGTGCCGGTCGACATCGCCGAGCGGCTGCGCTATCCGGAGCGTGCGTTCATCGTCAGCTGCCCGGTGCGCCTTGACGACGGGCGCCGAGTCGTCTTCCCTGGCTATCGCGTTCAGCACTCGAGCGTCCTCGGGCCGACGAAGGGCGGGGTCCGCTTCGACCAGGAAGTGACGCTCGGCGAATGCGCGGCCCTCGCCGTCTGGATGACCTGGAAATGCGCGCTGTTGCGCCTTCCGTACGGTGGCGCGAAGGGCGGCGTGCGCTGCAACCCGCGCGCGATGTCGCAAGGCGAGCTCGAGCGGCTGACGCGGCGTTTCACGTCTGAGCTGCTGCCGATCATCGGCCCGCAGGTAGACATCGCGGCGCCGGATATGGCCACGAATGCGCAGACGATGGCCTGGATGATGGACACCTACTCGATGCAGCGTGGCTTCGCGGTGCCTGAGATCGTCACCGGCAAGCCGATCTCGATCGGTGGCTCGGTTTTCCGTCACGAGGCGACCGGCGCCGGCGTCGTGATGGTCATCGCGCGCGCGTGTGAACGGCTCGAGTGGAAGCTCGCCGAGCAGCGCTGCGTCGTCCAGGGCTTTGGCAACGTGGGCGGGATCGCTGCGCAGGAGCTCGTCGAGCGCGGCGCCACGGTGCTCGCTGTTTCGGACGTGTCCGGAGGCGTCTACGACCCGGCGGGACTCGACATCCCGACGATGAGCGCCTTCGCCAAGGCGAACGGCTCGCTCGAGGGCTGGGCAACCGGCCAGCGTATTTCGAACGAGGAGCTGCTCGAGCTGGAGTGCGACATCCTCGTCCTGGCCGCGCGTGAGGATCAGATCACCGGCGAGAACGCGTCGCGGCTGCGCTGCCGGCTGATTGCCGAGGGCGCGAACGGCCCGACCTCGCTTGCAGGCGACGCGATCCTGCGCGAGCGCGCGATCCCGATCCTGCCGGACATCCTGACGAACGCAGGTGGCGTGACCGTCTCCTACTTCGAGTGGGTCCAGGATCTCGGCCGCCTGTTCTGGAACCGGGACGAGATCCGCGCGAAGCTCGCCGAGAAGTTGAACGACGCGTTCGACCGCGTGTGGGAGATCGCGGGCGAGCGCGAGGTCACGCTGCGCACGGCTGCGCTTGTTGCCGGGATCCGGGACGTGTCGGAAGCGCTCACCGCCCGCGGTCTCTACCCGTAGCCGCATGGATCGGGTGCGCGACGCGATGGTCTCGGAGCCGAAGGCGCTTCCCGCGGGCGCATCGGCGCGCGAAGCCGGCGAGCTGCTGACGCGGCCGGAGGTGCGCGCGGTCTTCGTCGTCGACGGCGAACGGCTTGCCGGCGTGGTGACGCGAAAGACGCTGGTTTCGAAGGTCGTAGCGGAGGGCCGCGACCCGAACGTGGTTTTGCTCGGCGAGATCGGCGAGGAGCCGTACTACACGATCGGCCCTGAAGTCTCACTCGACGATGCGTTCCATTTCCTCGAAGAGCACGACGCCGAGCGTGTCCCGGTCGTCGAGGACGGCAGGCTGATCGGTGTTCTCTCGCGCAGCGTCTTGCAGCGGCGCCTCGCCGAAGACGAGGATCCAGCCGAGCCGAGCGGCGAGAGCTTCTAGCCGAGCTTCGCCGCCGTCAGCGCGGCGCCTTGGAGGATGTCGTGTTCGCTGGCCTCGATCTCTTCGAGGCCGTAGGCGTCCATGATCTCGCGGAGGATCACGACGCCGGCGACGATCACCGGTGCACGGGCTGGGTCGAGGCCTCTCACCTGACGTAGTGCATTCAGCGACAGCGTTCCGAGGCGCGCCAGCTCTAGGTCGACTGCGTCGCGTGAGATGCGATGGCCGTGGATTCGAGCCGGGCCGTATGTCTTCTGGGCGAGATCGATCGCGGCGAGCGTCGTAATTGTGCCCGCGACGCCGACAGCCGTGGTTGGTTCGAGAGCGGGGAGCAGGCCGCGGACGTATGCGGCGCACGCTTCGAGCTCATCCAGGGCCGGTTGGTTGGAGCGGAGGAACCGTTCGGTAAGGCGGACACAGCCGACCTGCAGGCTCGTCGCGAAGGTGACGCCGCGAGGCCCGCCAAGCACGAGCTCGGTCGAGCCGCCGCCGATGTCGACGATCAGTGTGCCGTCGGCGAGCTCGCGGCCGGACGTCACGCCGCGGAAGGTCAGCTCCGCCTCTTCGATCCCTGTGAGCAGACGAGTCGCCACGCCGTAGCGTGTCGCAAGAGCAGCCAGGAAGGCGGCGCCGTTCTCGGAGTCGCGCACCGCGCTCGTTGCTGTCGCGAGAGTGTGTTCGGCTCCGAGCGATGTGAGCTCGCGGCGGTATCTGTCAAGGCAGCTCCATTGCCGCGTGATCGCCGCGTCGCCCAGCCGGCCGGTTTGGTCGACGCTTTCGCCAAGTCGGGTAATGGTGAGGCGGCGCACGACTTCTTCGACGCGGCCGTCAGAGACATCCGCGATGAGCAGGCGTGTCGAGTTCGTCCCGAGGTCGATCGCGCCGACCCTCACCGTGACGGCAGGAACGGCACTGCGCGCGTGACCGTGGCGCGTGCCTCGTTCAGGGCGGCGCGGAGCACGTCGAGCCGGGCGCGAGATCGGGCCAGCCGCTCGAGTGCGGTCGAGAGTCGAGCCGAGCTCACGGAAACTCTGTCCAGATGCTTCTCGATCTCGGTCGTGGCTTGCGCGACCTCGTCGAGCTGCCCGCTGATCAGCGAGCCGGTCGCCTTCACGTTGCGCCAGGCGCGCAGCCCGTAGACGCCCGCGTAGGCCACTCCGGCCACGAGGCCAGCGATGGCAATGGCAAGCGCAAGCCAGAACAGGAGCACGTCGCGATGGTAGTTCAGGGTGTCGGCCGGCGCGACGCTGCTATCATCCGCGCGCGCCGCGGGGTGGAGCAGCCAGGTAGCTCGCCGGGCTCATAACCCGGAGGTCGCAGGTTCAAATCCTGCCCCCGCTACTGAGAAAGGCCCGCTTTTGCGGGCCTTTCCCCTTTTCTAGAGTCGTCGCCTACGACTCTAGGCCGCGGTTTGTGTCCCGTTTTGTGCCCCGAACAGCCGGGCCTCGGCCAGCTCGGCCGCATCCGGGTAGCTCGTCCGGTGCGCGTGCAGATACCGCTCGGTCGTCGAGCCCTGAGCGTGCCCTGCCTTCGCCTGCACGAACATCGCCGGCACACCCGCCGCGGCCGTCTCCGTCAACGCCGTATGACGCATCCCATGCCACGGCCGGAACGAGTCCGCGATCCCAGCCTTCCGGAGCGCCTTCCGGGCGTACTCGGTCAGCTTCGACGGATCCAACGGCGTCCCGAGCGCCGCATGCGAGAAGACCGGCGACTCCGGCGCCCGGTAGAGGGTCGAGGCGAACTGCTCCTCGATCGCCGCGAGCGCCCGCTGGCCGAGTTGGACGCTCCGCCGTCCCGCCCTGCTCTTCGGCGACGTCATCTCGCCGCGCACGAACGACTGACGGACGTCCAGACGCGCGTCGAGCACATGACAGTCGCCCCAGGTCAGGCCGAGCAGCTCGCCGCGCCGGAGGCCCGTAGAGAGCGCCACGACGGTCATCCGGCGGCCGGTCGCGAACCAGTGCTTCTCGTCC
>JANYJX010000070.1 GCA_025358355.1 Actinomycetes bacterium
GTCTCCCTCGCGCCAGTAGCTCGGACGCGCGAACGACCGGGTTCCGCAGCGTGCCGATCTCGGCAACGTGGATCTCGACCACGTGGCCGGGGAGCAGCGTGAAGTCGTCCGGCGGCACGAGGCCGGTTCCGGTGAGGAGCACGCTTCCGGGAGGCACCGGGTTGTCGCGCACGAGCCATGCGACGAGCTCGCGGAACCCGCGCTTCATCGCGCCGGTCGACACCTTCCCGGCGAACAGCTCGGCGCCGCCGGCGTCCTCGATGCGCAGCTGCAACTCGAGCGGCGCGTCCCAATCCTCCGGGACATAAACCGCCGGGCCGAGTGCGCACGCGCCGGCGAAGACCTTCGCCTGTGGGATGTAGAGCGGGTTCGCGCCCTCGATATCACGCGACGACACGTCGTTCCCGATCACGTAGCCGACGATCTCGAGGTCGTCTCCGAGCACGAGCCCGATCTCGGGCTCCGGCACATTCCACGCCGAGTCGGCCCGAATCGCGATCGGCTGGCCCGGCCCGACGGTGCGTCGACACTGCGCGTCCTTGAGGAACAGCTCCGGCCGGTCGGCGTCGTAGACCTTGGCGTAGACATCGCTGCCGGACTCCTCGATCCGCGCGTCGCGACTGCGCTCGTACGTCACGCCCGCGCACCACACCTCGGGCGGCTTGACTGGGATCAACAGCTCGTACGGCTCCTCGAGCGCAAGGGTTTCGAGGTCGAGAATGGCCACGCCCAGACCACTTCGTGTTTCAGTAACACAAGGTCCCGCCGCGCCGACCGTGACCGTGCCGTCGTGGATGCCGGCCGGCGATCTGAAGCGAACCTTCCGACTCGCGGGCTGGCTCAGTAGACGGCCCTGCCGCCGGAGATGTCGTACGTCGCGCCGGTCGAGAACGAGCACTCCTCGCTCGCGAGCCAGCAGATGAGGGCAGCGACCTCGCTCGTCGCGCCGATGCGACCCATCGGGATTCGCTCGACCATGTAGCCGAGGTGTTCCTCGGAGAGCCCGTCGATCATCGGCGTCTCGATCACCGCGGGCGCGATGCAGTTCACTGCGACCCCGGTGCGGGCGAAATCCTTGCCGATCGACTTCGTCATCGCGATCACCGCGGCCTTCGAGGCCGAGTACGCGGCCGCCATCGGGTTCCCTTCCTTGCCGGCGATCGAAGCGACGTTGACGATGCGGCCGTAGCCGCGCTCGGCCATCCGCGGGGCGACAGCGCGGTTGCACCAGAAGACGCCGTCGCAGTTGATCGCGAGCACGCGGCGCCACTCGTCGTCGGTCACGTCCTGCGTGCGGAGCGATAGCCCAGCGACACCGGCGGCGCATACGAGGATGTCGACGGGGCCTAGCTCGGCCTCCGCACGATCGACTGCCGCGACAACATCTGCCGAGCGGGATACGTCTCCTTCAAGCCCGAGAGCCCCTTCCGGGGCACCGGCCGAGAGGTCGAGAACGGCTACTTGTGCGCCTTCGGCGAGGAGCCTGCGCGCGGTCGCGGCACCGATCCCGCTAGCCGCGCCGGTGACCAGAGCGACACGGCCTGAAAATCGATGATCGTTTGCCATGACGAAGGAGACTATAAATTGGCGAGCGATGGCAAGCGACGCCTTCGACCCGCAGACGGACTACCCGCTCGGTTCGAGGCGGCCCGAGCTTGTCTCGACACCGTCCGGCATGCCGCTCGACGAGGTGACACTCGACGCCGCGCGTGCCGGATCCCTGACCGCAGACGACGTGCGCGCGACGCCGCAGACGCTGCGTCACCAAGCCGCTGTCGCGCGCGCGGCGGGTCGTGGGCCCCTGGCCGACAACCTCGAGCGTGCGGCGGAACTGGCGGCTGTCCCGGACGACGAGCTGCTCGAGATCTACACCGCTCTGCGCCCCGGCCGGTCGAGCGTTGCCGAGCTCGATGGCTGGGCCGCGCGCCTCGACGCACACGGCGCGCGCGAGACGGCAGCGTTCGTTCGCGAGGCGGCGGCGGCCTATGTGGAGCGCGGTTTGCTGCGGGACACGGCCGAATCGTGACCGGCGAGAACGGCCGCTTCGTCTCGCGCGCGGCGAAAGAGCTGCGCCGCGAGATGCTCGTCTCGCCGGCGCCGGAGCTCGGGCTAGTTGCCGCGAACGGACCGAACGACCCGGAGCCGGAGCTCGTCATCGAGAGCGGTGTCGTAACGCGAATGGACGGCCGCGCCGCCGCCGACTTCGACGTGATCGACCGGTTCGTCGTCGCACATGGCCTCGACCTCGAGATCGCGCGCGGCGCGATGCAGCTGCCCGACGAGACGATCGCGCGCATGCTCGTCGATGTCGATGTCCCGCGCGCCGACCTCGTCCGGCTCGCGCGAGGCCTGACCCCCGCGAAGCTCGCCCGCGTGGCCGGAATGCTCGACCCGGTCGAGCTGATGTTCGCGCTGAAGAAGCTGCGCGCGCGTCGCGCCCCCGCGAACCAGGCTCACGTCACCAATCTGAAGGAAAGCCCGGCCCTGCTCGCGGCCGACGCGGCCGAGGCTGCAGCGCGTGGGTTCGCCGAGCTCGAGACGACGGTCGGCGTCGCCCGCTACGCGCCACTCAATGCAATCGCGCTGCTCGTCGGCTCGCAGACGGGTCGCCCGGGCGTGATGACGCAGTGCGCGGTGGAGGAGCGCCGCAACCTCGAACTCGCGATCAACGGCCTCGTCACCTACGCCGAGACGCTCTCGGTCTACGGCACCGAGCCAGTGTTCGTGGACGGCGACGACACGCCGTGGTCGAAGTCATTCCTCGGCGCGGCCTACGCGTCACGCGGCGTCAAGGTGCGCTTCACGTCAGGCACCGGGTCAGAGGCGCTGATGGGGTGCGCGCAGGGCATGTCCATGCTGTACCTCGAGGCCAGATGCGTAGCGGTGGTCAGGGCCGCGGGCTCGCAAGGCGTCCAGAATGGCTCGATCTCGTGTGTCGCCCTTGTGCTGTCACTGCCCGGAGGCTCGCGCGCGATCCTGGCCGAGAACGTAATCGCGGCCTGGCTCGACCTCGAAGTCGCATCCGGCAACGATGCGATCGCCTCGCATTCCGCGATCCGCAAGACCGCGAAGCTGATGGGCCAGTTTCTGCCGGGAACCGACTTCGTGACCTCCGGCTACTCGGTGATGCCGCGCCACGACAACACGTTCGGCGGCGGCAACTACGACGCCGACGACCTCGACGAATGGCTCACGATCCAACGCGACTGGCAGGTCGACGGCGGCATCGAGCCGGTCGCCGAGGGCGAGGTGACGCGCATCCGCGCGAAAGCCGCGCGCGCGATCCAGGCTGTGTTCGAGGTGCTTGGCCTGCCGCCGGTGACAGACGCCGAGGTCGAGGCAGCAACGTCCGGGTACGACTCGAACGACATGCCCGATCGCGACCGCGCGACCGATGTCGAGGCTGCCGACGATGCGCTCGCGCGGAAAGTGTCGGGCCTCGACGTCGCACTCGCGCTCGACAGCCGCGGCTTCACCGATGTCGCCGAAGCGATCGTCGGGATGCAGCGGCAACGCGTCTGCGCGGACTATCTCCAAACGTCAGCGGTGATCGACCGCGACGGCCTGGTCCGTTCCGCCGTGAACGATCCGAACGCCTACCTCGGCCCGGGTACCGGCTACCGGCTCGAAGGGGAACGTTGGGAGCTGTTGCAGGCGCTGCCGCACGTCGTCGATGCGACGCGCCTAGGTACCGCGCCGGATGGCCGCGTCGCGCCGCTGGCGGAAGCCCGCGAGGCGGCCCGCGGCGGCGACCCGGCGGAGGTCGTGATCGCGGTCGGCCCAGCGTTCGGCGATGAGATCCGCGAGACGATCGCCGGGCTCGACCACGGCGACGTGGTCGCCGCGATCGTCGACGGCGTGCGCGACGCGGGCGGCGTTCCGCGCATCGTGCGCGTGCGCCGCGTGGCGGATGTCGCGTTCATCGCGCACGACGGCGCGCAACTGTCGGGCTCAGGCGTCGCGCTCGGCATCCAGTCGAAGGGCACGGCCGTGATCCATCGCGCTGATCTCCAGCCACTCGACAACCTCGAGCTGTTCGGGATGTCGCCGCTCTATTCGCTCGAGTCGTACCGTGCGATGGGCCGAAACGCGGCGGGCTACGCGCTCGGGCAACGGGTTGGCCCCGTGCCGACGGAGCTCGACAACTTCGCGCGCACCAAGCTGATCGTCCGCACGACGCTCCTGCACGCGCGCGAGACGCATGCCGTCGAGGCGGACGCTCCCGCGGTCGATCTCGAGTTGCGCGCGGCGCCCGTCAGCTAGCTCGTTATGCTCGGCGGGCCATGATCATCGGCCTCCAGCATGTCGCGCTCGTGGTCTCCGACCTCGCGCGGGCGCGCCAATTCTACGGTGAGCACCTCGGGATGGAGGAGCTGCCGCGGCCGGCGAGCTTCGCCTTTGGCGGTGCGTGGCTCCGAGCCGGCGGCCAGGAGATTCACTTGCTCGACGCCGCCGACACGGATGCGAGAGCGGGCTGGGAAGGTCGCGGACCGAGCTACGACGTGGGCCGCACCACGCACATGGCCTTCTAGGTCGACGATCTCCACGCCGAGATCGTGCGACTCGGCGTGGCCGGCATCGAGCCCTGCTCCGAGCTACGTGAGCGTGGCGACGGCGTGATCCAGATCTACTACGAAGATCCCGACCTGCACCTCATCGAGCTGTTCCAACACACGTCTCGTCGCTAGCGCGGATCTAGGGGCGCGGGAGCGACGCCGGCCCGGGCGGCATCTGGTCGACCGGCCACGGTTTGCCGCCGACGCCCCAGTTCTTCGGATTGTGGCCCTCGACGATCACCCACGTGTGGTCGCGCAGCCCCGGGTGGACGACTTCGCAAAGCGCGTCGGTGAGCTTCTCGATTAGCGCCGCGCTCACCTCCGGCGTCACGCGATAGTCGAACAGCTTGACCTCGATCAGCGGCACGTCGTCTTCCCTTTCGTCGCGTGTCAGAGCAGGGCGAGAACGGCGGCGGCCGCGGCCTCGCCTGAGCGGATCGCGCCCTCCATATGCATGTGGCCGACGCCTGCAATATCGGTGCACGCCCAATGAATCGGGCCGATCGGGCGACGAAGGTCCGCGCCGAATCGGGTCAGCCCGCCGACGCCGAAGGTCGCGGCATAGGCGCCGCGCGTCCACTCCTCGGCCGACCAGTCGAGTTCGATGTAGTCGGTCGCCTCGCGCGCCTCGTCGCCCACGTAGCTCGCGAAACCGTCGAGCACGGCCGCCCGGCGAGCCGCAGGATCGAGCCGCAACGCCGCCTCCGCATTCTCACCGGCGAGGAATGTGACCAACACTCCCGGCTCACCCGACGGCGGCGAGTTGTCGTACACCTCGCGCACGAGCTGACCCGGCGCGAACCCCTGGCCCGACAGCCCGTCCTCGCGCCAGAACGGGTGGTCGTAGACGGCGAGCACCTTGATCACGACGCCCTGCGAGAGCGCCTGCTCGAGCCGCAGCCGCCAACCGGGCAGCGCCGGCTCGAAACGAATCCCGACGGTGAGGTTCGGTGGGATCGCGACGATCGCCTGGCGCCCGGCCGCACGCACGTGACCCGCGTCCACCTCCACCCCAGCCTCCGACCAACGAATCCCGCGCACCGGCGCGTCCACGATCACCCGCTCACCCAGATCCTCCGCCAGACGCAGCGGCAGCAGTTGCGAGCCGCCCGCGATCCGGTACGCGAGGCACTGCTCCGGCTCGAACAGCTCGTAGACGCCGCCGGCCCCCGCGATCACCCAAAGGCCCTGCAGGAGCGAGAAGGTGTGGGCCGGCTTCGTCATGAAGCCGCCTGCAACCCACGCGCGCAGAAGATCACGGGCCAGAGCGTCGGGCACCTCATTCTGGAGCCAGGCCTCGAACGTGATCGAGTCCCACTCGCGGGCGCGCGGGTGCTCCCACGGCGCCTCGGGATCGAGCTCTTTCGCCATCGCGTCGAGCGCGCTCTCCGCTACGGCGTACGCAGCGTCCGAGACGTCTCCGAGCGGCGCGTCGTGACCGTCGTAGCGCCGCGCAACCCCGTCGGCGCCAACGTAGACATGGCTGCCGTCGCGGAAGCTCGGGAACAGCTGGATGCCGAGCTCGCGCAGATACGCGAGGACGCAAGTCTGGTACGGCGCGACCCACTGGCCGCCGAGCTCGTTCGCCTGACCACCGATCTCGATGTTGAGCACGCGCCCGCCGACCCGATCGCGCGCCTCCAGGACAACGACGTCGCGACCGGCCGCCACCAGCGTCCTCGCCGCCGACAGGCCCGCGATTCCGGCACCCACGACGACCACATCCACATCGAGCTGCCCCATCAGCCGATGATCCTCGATCCTGACCGCATGGTCAATCCGCTCTAGCGAGCGAGGAAGCCACCGTCGACCGGGAGCACCGCGCCGGTGACGTAGCCCGCGTCGTCGGAGAGCAACCACGCGATCGCCGCGGCAACATCGTCGGGCGCTCCCCACCGGCCAGCCGGAATCCGCTCGCTCACCTCCTGGCGTCGCGACTCTGCGATGTCGGTCGTCATGTCGGTCTCGATGAACCCTGGCGCGATCCCGTTGACGCGGACGCCGTGCGGCGCGAGCTCGTTCGAGCACGCGTGCACGAGGTGCGCGACACCGGCCTTCGCGGCGGCGTATGGCGCGACATCGACGCCCGCCGAGTAGGAGCGACTCGATGCGACCAGCACCATCGCGCCCGACCCCTGCTCGACCATCCGGCGGCCGGCAGCTTGCGCGAGCACGAAGACACTCGTCAGATCGAGGTCGAGCACGCTGCGCCAGTCGTCGAGCGTCTGCTCCAGGAACGGCTTGCGAACGATGACGCCCGCGTTCGCGACGAGTGCGTCAATCCGGTCGAGGCGCTCGACACACGCTCGTGCCGCCGCCGGATCGGCCAGGTCGACGCCCGACGAACGCTCCGCTGTCTCGACCCGCCAGCCATCGCGGCGAAGTCGTTCGGCCGTCGCACGCCCAATGCCGCGACTCGCTCCCGTGACGAGGCAGACCCGCTCTGGCTGAGCTGGCAACCCGCTATCGCTCGACGTGGAGCGCGCCGCCAAGATCGCCAAGCACCAGATCTCGCTCGGCGTCCGGAACATGGTCGCGCGGCACGGGAGCCAGCGCCTCAACAAACGTGACGCCGTTCTCCGACGAGAGCTCGTGCTCGACACCGCGGTTCACGACGACGAGATCGCCAGGTCCGAGGCGCCGCGTCTCGTCGTCAACGGTCATGCTCATCGTCCCATCGACGATCCACATCACCTGCTCGGTCGCCTCGTGCGCGTGGCGCCGCACGGTCGTCCCGGGCGCGTATACGACGCGGCACAGCAACACCTGGTCGCCGCCAATTGCTTGGAGCCCCACCCCGGGGAAGAGCGGGTGGGGCTCCACCCCGTTCCAGCTGCGAAACGGAGATGTCAGACGAGAACCTCGAGCTTAACGGGGCCGTTGCCGACCGTGTTGATCGAGAGCTCTTCGTCGAAGATCACGAGCTTGCCGATGCGCCGCGGCTCCGCGTTTGCCTCCAGTGCGCGCAACACGCGCTCGGGCGTGATCGGCAGCTCCGTCACCCAGACGCCGACGGCGTCGAACACTGCGGACGCGATCGCGGGCGGCTGCGCGTTGTTCGCCATCTCGCCGATGCCCTTCGCGCCGTACGGGCCGTCGGCGGACGGGTTCTCGATGATGATCGTGTCGATCTGCGGCATGTCCTCCATGCCCGGCGTGAGATACGAGCCGAACTCGCCGCCGCGGTGCTCGACCGACGGGTAGTACGGGTAGCAGTTCTCGAGGATCCCGAGCCCGAGGCCCTGCATCGCGCCACCCTCTATCTGCCCCTCGACCAGCGTCGGGTTGATCGACTTGCCGACGTCGTAGCACTGCCACAACCGCAGGACGGTGATGATGCCCGTCTCGTCGTCGACCTCCACCTCGGCTGCACACGAGGCGTAGGAAATCGCGGAGTGCGGCGACAGATCGACCTTCCCCGTCTCCGGCTCGACGATCGACGCGTACGGCTTCAGCTGCGCCCCGGTGCCGGTGATCAGCTCGCCGTACGTCCACGTCGCGGCAGCGGCGACATCGGATACCGAGATCTTCTTCTGAGGCGCGCCCTTTGCAAGAACTTCGCCGTCGACGATCTCCAAGTCGGCAGGGTCGATCTCCAGCTCCTTGCCGGCGATCTCGAGAATCCTTGCGCGCACCGCGAGCGCGGCCTTCTCGGCGGCCTTGCCCGCAACGAACGTCGCACGAGAAGCGAACGTGCCGGTGCAGACGGGCGAGGAGTCGGTGTTCGAGTTGTCGTACGTGATCCACTCGTACGGCACGCCGATCGTCTCGGCCACGATCTGCGACTGGATCGTCTTCGAGCCGTTCCCGATGTCGGAGGTGCCGGCGAAGACGTCGATCCGCCCGTCGGGCTTAACCTTGATCCACGCCTGCGACGGATCGCCGTTCTGGTTCATCCCGGTCGGGTACTCGATCGCGGCAAACCCGCGGCCCTTATGGACGGCCATCAGTGTCCCTCCGTGCTTCCGATTTGCGCGACGAGGTGCTCCGGGAGCAGGTCGCCCGAGCGCGGGTCGCGGGTCATCGCCCGGTAGTCGGGCGTCAGCTTATGGCCCAAGGCGTTGGCGATCGCGAGGATCGTCGGCACGGTGGACGGATCGGTGTACGCGATCTGGTTCGGCGAGGTATCGCCGATGCGGTTCGCGTTCTTCAGGCGCAGCTCGAACGGGTCGACGCCCAGCTCGTGCGCGATCCGGCTCAGGTGCGTCTCTGTCGCGAACGAGACCGACGTGACGCCGAAGCCGCGCATGGCGGTCGTCGGCACGCGGTTCGTGTAGACGACGTAGCCGTCGAACTCGAGGTTCGGGATCGAGTACGCGCCGGTGTGATGGAAGCTGTGCTTCGTTAGCCCGTACGGCGAGAAACGCGAGTACGCGCCAGAGTCGTGCAGCGTCAGCATCTTGCGGCCGAGGATCCAGCCGTCCTTCGTCACGGCGTCGGCGATCTCCATGTGCCACGGCGCGCGCGTCGACGAGCAGAGGAACTCCTCCTCGCGCGTCCAGCGCCACTTGACCGGCCGGCCGGACTTCTGCGCGAGCAATGCGCAGATCGTCTCGGTGGCGGTGTCGACCTTGCCGCCGAAGCCGCCGCCCACCGTTCCGCCGACGAACTTCAGCTTGTTCAGCGGCAGCTGCAAGTGCGCAGCAACGACGCCCATCGAGAAGTACAAGGCCTGTGTGCAGGAGTAGATCGTCAGGCGCCCGTTCGCCTCCGGCACGACGAGGCTCACCTGCGTCTCGAGCGGCACGTGCTCGATTGCCGCCGGCCGGTAGACGCCCTGGACGATGACGTCGGCCTTATCGAACGCGTCCTCGATGTTCCCCTTACGGATCTGGCGGCGATCCATCCCGCCCTCGAAATGCGTGTACCAGTTGCCCCACTGGTGGATGCGCGGCGCGTCAGCGTCGAACGCCTTGCGGATGTCAAACAGCGCCGGCTTCTCGGTGAGGTCGAGCCCGATCGCGTCGACAGCGGCCTGCGCAATCTCCTCGTCGTCCGCCGCTACGACCGCGATCGGCTGGCCCTTGTAGCGCACCTCGCCCTTCGCGAGCAACGGCTCGTCGGCCGGGATCCCAAGCGCGGAGAGATGCCCGTACTCGAGCAGCGGCACGTCGTCGGCTGTGATCACCGCGCGCACACCCTTCATCGCGACGGCTGCCGAGACATCGAGCCGCGTGATGTCGGCGTGGTGCGACGGCGAGCGCAATGCCTTCACCCAGAGCGTGCCGGGAACGCGAACGTCGTCGACGAACTCGGTGCGACCGGTCGCGTGCGCGACGCCGTCATAGCGTGGGACGCGAGCGCCAACGGCTTTCATGCCACACCTCCGAGGTTCGTCATCCTCGTGCCGGCGGCGGTGAGCGTCGCGTCGAAGGAGTCGCCACGTGCGACGGCGGCGACCGCGTCGATGATCTTCACGTAGCCGGTGCAGCGGCACACGTGCCCGCCGAGAGCGTCCTGGATCGCCTCGCGATCCTCGGTGCCGCCGTGCTCGACATACGCGTGCGCGGCGAGCATCATCCCCGACGTGCAGAAGCCGCATTGCGCGGCGTAGTGATGCGTAAACGCTTGCTGTACGGGTGCGAGGTCGTTCGGCGTGCCGAGCCCTTCAACCGTCGTGATCTCGGCTCCTTCAACCGCAACGACGGGAGTGAGGCACGACCGCTGCGGCTCGCCGTCGATGAGGACGGTGCACGCTCCACAGCCGCCCTGCTCGCAGCCGGCCTTCGCGCTCGTAATCTGCAGCTCCTCGCGCAGGACGTCGAGCAAGGACGTGAGCGGGGCGCTCTCGATGTTGTGGGGAACGCCGTTGACCGAGAGGTTCATGCCGACTCCTCGAGCTGGGTGAGAACGCGGCGGACGAGAACGGGCAGCGTCTTCGTGCGGTACCAGCTCGATGCGACCGCGTCATCCGCGAACGCGACGTCGTCCAGTGCGGCGACTCCGGCCGCAACTGGATCGCTCGCGAGCGCTTCAGCCGACCGCAGCCGCGCGCCGTGTCCCGCGAGCCCGGTCGCCGCGAGCCTGATCGTTCCATCCTGCGCACGACAGCCGGAAACCGCGAGCACGGTGTACGCGTGCGTATGGGGGTACTCGATCGCAGCGAACGCGCCGGCTGCAGGCTCCTCGAACGAGACATCGAGCAGCAGGCGTTGATCGGCGTCCAGGAACTGCTCGAGCGGCTCGGTCCTCTCGCCGCCGGCACCGGTAGAGCGCACGACCGCATCAAGCGCAAGGAACGCACTTTGCAGATCGCCGCGTGGCGCATCCGCCCCGGCCCCCGCGCGGATGTTCCCGCCGACGGTGCCCTGAGCACGGATCTCGCCGTCGGCGACGTTCGCGGCGCACCCACCGAGCGGATCGGCCAGGCCGACGAGCTCCTGCACGCGCGTCGTCGCGCCGATCGTCGTCCGCGGTCCCGAGCGCGTGATGCCCGCGAGCCCGGCGCGCGTCAGCACGAGCGCCTTGCCCGGCAGCGTACGACCGCCGGCGAGCGTCGGCATCACGATCGTGCCACCGGCGATCACAGTGACGTTGGAGCCGTCGCCGTACAGCGCAGCAGCCTCAGCGGCCGAGGACGGGAGCAGGACACTCGTCATCGGGCTAGCCCTGCGGCGTCCCGCCGACGCCCCAGTTCTTCGGCGACACACCTTCGACGATCACGTGAATGTGCTCCTTGGCGGCTCCACTCGACTCGGCAAGCGCGTCGGTGAGCGCGGCGATGATCTTCGGCACCGATTCCTCGGTGACGCGGCGGTCGTAGAGCTTCACCTCGATGACGGGCACGTCGGCTCCTTTGCTCGATGACGCCGCGAGTGTTACATACACGTAACACCGATGGCAATGCCAAACGACAATGTCACCGAACGGGTCGCCGCGGGAGCTCAGCGCGCGGTCGCGATGCACGGCTGGCAGGCCGTCACGCTGGCACGCATCGCCGAGGAGTCGGGCCTCTCGCGCATGACCTTGCACCGCCGCGGCCTCGGGCGGGAGGAGATCTTCGCGCTGCTCGCAAGCGACTACGAACGCGACTTCCGCGAGACGCTCGAGCCTGCACTCGCCGGCGAAGGCACCGCGCTCGAACGCCTGCACCGCGCGTTGCGCGCGATCTGCGCCGTAACCGAGCGACATCTGCCGTTCCTCCGCGGGCTCGACGACGAGGCCGACACGCGCCTGTTCCACTCGCGCGAGCGCGGCGTGCGCTCGCGACCCGGCTACGTCGACGCGCTCGAGCGGCTACTCCGGGAAGGCATCGCGGACGGCTCGATCCGCAACGCCCCGGTCGCGGAAACAGCCACCCTCCTCGTCAACGCCGCGGACCGCACATACCGCCATCTCCGCATCGCCCATGGGTGGTCTCCCGCTCGCTCGCGAACCGAGCTGCTCGCGCTGCTGGCCCGCGGAGTCGCGTCGACTACGCTGGCCCCATGAGCGCGTTCCGGACGATCGACGAGCTCGACGCTGCGCTTCGCGCGGTCGACTACCTGCCCGATCGCGGCCTCTCGACAGCGCTGTTCCTCGCTCTCGCACTGGAGAAGCCGCTGCTGCTCGAAGGCGAGGCCGGCGTCGGCAAGACCGAGGCGGCAAAGTCGCTCGCAACGGCGATGGGCGCCCGGCTGATCCGGCTGCAGTGCTACGAGGGCCTCGATGTCGCGCACGCGGTTTATGAGTGGAACTACCCGCGCCAGCTGCTGCACATCCGCGCGGCGCAAGAGGGAACGGTGTCGGAGGACGAGCTGTTCGGGCCGGCGTATCTGATCCGGCGGCCACTGCTCGAGGCGATCGACAGCGACGAGCCGGTCGTGCTGCTGATCGACGAGATCGACCGCGCCGATGAGGAGTTCGAGGCGTTCCTGCTCGAGGTGCTCTCCGACTTCCAGATCACGATTCCCGAGCTCGGCACGATCAAGGCGCGGCGTCGGCCGGCGGTGATTCTCACCTCGAACCGCACCCGCGAGCTGCACGACGCTCTGAAACGCCGCGCCCTGTTCCACTGGATCGGGCACCCGTCGATCGAGCGCGAGATCGAGATCGTCAAGGTGCGCGTGCCCGAGGCTGCCGACCGGTTGGCGATCGAGGCCGCCGCGTTCGTCCGCGAGCTACGTGGGCTCGATCTCGCGAAGCCGCCAGGCGTTGCCGAGACGATCGACTGGACGATGGCGCTCCACGCGCTCGGCCGGCAGGAGATCGACGCAGAGGTCGTTCAGCAGACGCTCGGCTCGATCCTCAAGTACCGCGAGGACATCGAGGCCGTGCGCGACGAGACCTTGCAGGGCCTCGTCGACAAGGCACGCGCGGCGGCGCCCCAATAGAGATGGCGGGCAACGCGCTCCTGAAGCACGTCGTGACCTTCGGTCGCGTGTTGCGCGAGGCCGGGCTCGAGGTCGGTCCGGGCCGCTTGACAGACGCGCTGCGTGCGCTGGACAACGTCGATCTCTCGCGTCAGGAGGACGTCTACTTCTCGCTGCGCCAGACGCTCGTGTCGCGCCAGGACGAGCTTGCTTTGTTCGACCGCGCGTTCATGGCGTGGTTCTTGCGCGCGCCGGTTCTGCCGCCGGCGCGCGTGGCGAACGACCCGCAGGCGATTCAACGCGCGACGGACCTGCTCGTCGACCGTTCCGACCCGGACGGCGAGGACGGCGAAGGCGATCCGCTCGAGCTCGGCGCGTCCGGCCACGAGCTGCTGAAGGAGAAGGACTTCGCCGACATGACGCCCGACGAGTTCCGTCGTGTCAGGCGATTGATGGCAGCGCTCGCCGAGCGGCGGCCGCGACGAGCCTCGCGCCGCCGAACGCCGAGCGCGCGCGGTGACCGGCTCGACATCCGCCGGCTGATCCGCCATTCGCTGCGTACCGGTGGCGATCCGGTTGACCGCCCGCTGCGCGCGCGCAAACAGGTACCGCGCAAGCTCGTCATCCTCTGCGACGTCTCCGGCTCGATGGATGCGTACGCGCGCGCGCTGATCCTCTTCCTCCACGCGACGGTCGGCTCGGGGCCTGGCGTCGAGGCGTTCGCGTTCGGCACGCGGCTGTCGCGGTTGACGCCGGAGCTCGGCACGCGCGACCCGGCAGCGGCGCTCGAGAAGTGCACGGAAGCGGTGACCGACTGGGGCAGCGGCACGCGGATCGGCGCGTCGCTGAAGGAGTTCAACGACCTCTACGGCCGGCGAGCGATGTCGCGCGGGGCGATCGTCGTTGTCGTCTCGGACGGGTGGGAGCGGCAGGATCCGGAGCTCGTCGGCCGCGAGATGGCCCGGCTCGCGCGGGCCGCGTACGCCGTAGTCTGGGTCAATCCGCTGAAGGGAAACCCGGAGTACCAGCCGCTCGCCGGCGGCATGCGCGCCGCGCTGCCGTTCGTCGACCGGTTTCTGCCGGGCCATAATCTGAGGAGTCTCGAGGAGCTGGCGACGATGCTCGCCTGCATCAAAAGGAGGCACGCGGCATGAAGGAGATCGTCGACGAGGTAGAGCGCTGGCGCGAGGCGGGCGAGAAGGTGGTCGTCGCTACGGTCGTCGCCACACGTCGTTCCGCGCCACGTCCCGTGGGGACAAGCCTGGCCGTGTCGGAGTCCGGGAAGATGTGCGGCTCCGTCTCGGGCGGCTGCGTCGAGAGCGACGTGTACGAGAACGCGAAGGAAGTACTCGCGACCGGCGTGCCTAAGCTGCTCACGTATGGGATCACGGACGATCTCGCGTGGTCGGTCGGGCTGCCG
This sequence comes from Actinomycetes bacterium, assembly GCA_025358355.1. Classification (GTDB taxonomy): domain Bacteria; phylum Actinomycetota; class Thermoleophilia; order Gaiellales; family Gaiellaceae; genus Gaiella. The sequence goes on from JANYJX010000070.1 coordinate 14,268, forward strand.
TGTGGCGGCGAGATCGACGTGTTCGTCGAGGCCGTCGAGTGAGCCTCGTCGCACGGCTCGCGGCGCTGCGCGCCTCTCAGGATCGCGGTGTCCTTTTCACGGTCATCGAAGGTGACGGCGTCGGCGCGAAGCTGCTGGTCCTGGAGTCGGGCGAGCAGGTCGGGGGCGGCGTCCCTGCCGAGGCCGCGGATCAGTTCCACGAGCTTGTGCGTCGAGGCCGTAACCGGCTGCTTGCCGTCGAGGGCGCGCGGGTGTTCGCCGAGTGGTATGGCCCGCCGCCGCGCGTCTTCGTGTACGGCGCGGTCGACACGGCTGAGGCCCTGTGCCGCGGCGTGAAGCTGCTCGGCTGGACGGCGATCGTCGCCGACGCGCGCGCCGCGTTCCTCACGCCCGAGCGGATCCCGTCAGCCGACAGGCTGATCGCGAAGTGGCCGCAGGAGGCGCTCGACGAGATCGAGCCCGACCACCAGACGGCGATCGTCGTCCTCACGCACGACGACAAGTTCGACGAGCCCGCACTGATCGGCGCGCTCGCCACCGAGGCGTTCTATGTCGGTGCGCTCGGCTCGCGCCGCAACCAAGAGCGCCGCCGCGGGCGGCTCCTCGAGGCGGGCGTCGCCGAGGAGCAACTCGGCCGAATCAGCGGCCCGTGCGGCCTCGATCTCGGCGCCGACACGCAGCAGGAGACGGCGCTCTCGATCCTGGCGGAGATCCTCGCGGTGCGCGCGGGCCGGAGTGGCGGCTTGCTACGAGAAGCAAAGCAACGGATCCACGCCGAGGTCGAGTGACGCGGCGTCCGGTACCGCGTCCGGCTCCGACGATGTAGAGGTCGCAGAGCCCTCGTGGTTCGCCGTCCGCAACATCATCAAGAACGGCGAGCACTTTGAGGAGCGGATCACGATCTGGCAATGCTCTTCGTTCGATGACGCGATCGAACGCGGCATGCAAGCAACCGCGGACTATCTCCAATACCTGTGGAAAGGTGCCGAGGCGCTCGAGTGGGCCGAAGCGTTCCGGCTCGCTGAGCCTCCCGGCCACGGCGAGGAAGTGTTCTCGCTAATCCGCGCGAGTGAACTGTCCGCCGACGACTACGTGAAGCGGTTCTTCGAGACCGGCACGAAACTGAGGGCGGAACGCCCGTCACTGAGCCCCGATTTACGGGCAGGCGCGGGTCTTCAGGTGGATCGCCGGATCGATGAACCTGTTCGTGACGACCTGCGCGGGCTTCAGGTCAGCGGCGTACGTGTCGAGGCCGTTCTTCTTGTAGATCGGCAGGGTCTGGCTGATCACGGTCTGCACACGTTTCAGGCTGAAGTCACCGAGGGTGCAGTTCGGGCCGTTCTGGACGATGCCGAACTTCCTCTGCGCGGCCACGTTGTAGGCATCGCCGCCGGGGCTCAACTTCCAGAAGCTCTTCAGTGCCGCGACGATCTGCTCGAGTTTCGCGTTCAAAGGGCCGGGGTTCTGCAGATAATCGACCTGCGCCTTCTGGATCAGCGGCACGAGCAGCTTGAAGCAGGCGGCTTTGGCCTTCAGCACCGCGGGCGTCACGGCGAGCGCTTCCGGATACGGGACGTAGCCTGAGTTCTTGATCAGCAGGTACGCGACGCTCTTGCCGTACTGCTTGATGTCGTGGCGGTACTGGTACGGCTCGCTGGTGACAAATCCCTGCTGCAAAAATGCCCCGTCTTTGATCACGAAACGCGCAGGTGAGCCATCGAACGACGTATCGACCTGGCCCTGGCCGATCCAGCCACGGCCGACCAGGTAGTCGACCCAGGCGCCGCCGGCAAACACCACGACCGGCGTCTTCGCGTACTTCGCCTTGATGTCGGCAAACGTGTGGATGCTCAGCTTCTGCGGGTTCCACATCAGGATCTGCGGGCTGAACTCGAGCGGCGTCACAATCGCGACGGTCGGCAGCTTCTTCGACAGCTGGATCGCCTCGTCGGTCGTCACGTAGCCCATCGTGATGCTCGTGTCCTGGTACATCTGCGAGATCGGCTGCTGGTTGCTGGAATACGGGCCGCCCGCGCGGATCTCGATTTGCACGCCCTGCACCGTGCCGGTGTAGCGGCCCTTCTTCGTGTCGAGCGTGCCGCTGACGCCGGCGAGCTGGTAGACGGCGCCGTGCTCCGGCTCGGGGAACCAGTCGGTCTGGATTACGACTCTCGAACCGCAGGCTTTCGCGAGCGGCGTTGTCGTCGCCGCGTGTGCGAGGCCAAGCCCGGCCGCGAGCGCGCCCAGCAGTACCGCGACAAGCGCGGGCCAAGCGATCTGCGAGCGAAACCTCATCGTCCTTCTTCGTACCAGTTCCGGGTGAGTCTGCGGCCGACGAACCCAACGGCCGCGAACGAGACGATCCCGAGGAAGCAGGCCCAGAAGAGCGCCCCCATCAGCAGATCGGTCTCGAGGAAGGCGCGGTACTGATCGAGCAGCCGGCCGAGCCCTGGCGTGCCCTGGCGGAAGAAGAACTCGCCGACGATCGCACCGATCACCGACAAACCGGCAGCGATCCGCAGCCCGACGAAGATGTCCGGGATCGCGTGCGGCAACTGCAGTTTCACGAGTCGCTCGAAGCGGCTGGCGCGATGGAGCGTGAACAGATCGTGCAAGTTCGGGTCGACGCGGAGGAGACCAAAGAGCGTGTTCGTGATGATCGGGAAGATCGAGATCAGCACGCAGACGACGACGCGCGCGGTGAAGTTGTAGCCGAACCACAGCGCAATCAGCGGCACGATCGCGAGGATCGGCGTCACCTGCACGATCACCGCGTACGGGTACAGCGCGCGCTCGATCCACTTCGCCTGGCTCATCACGATCGCGATCGTCGCGCCGATCACGAACGCGATCACGATGCCCGCGATTGACACTTTCGCCGTGTCCCAGGTGGCGTTCAGCTGCTCGTGCAGGTTCGCGCCGCGGAAGAAGCTGTGCGCGACCACGTCGTGCGGGGGCGGCAGCAGGAAGCGGCGGCTCGGGCTGAGGAAGACGTACGAGACGAGGTACGCGAGGCCGACGAACAAGCCGAGCGCGACGAGCGGCGGTAGGACGACGCGAGCGAGGCGGCGACTCATGCGTACGTCTCCCGCAGTGCGTGCGAGACCTCGCTCGACAGTCGCGCGAACTCGGGGTCGAAGCGCAGCTCGGGCGAGCGCGGATACGCAAACGGGATCTCGATCTCGGCGACGATCCGCCCCGGACGCGGGCTCAGCACAAGCACCCGCGACGAGAGGTACACGGCCTCGGCGATCGAGTGCGTGATGAAGATCGCCGCGAACCGCTCCGACACGAACAGCCGCATCAGCTCCTCGTTCAGCGTGCCGCGCGTGATCTCGTCGAGCGCGCCGAACGGCTCGTCGAGCAGGAAGAGCGGCGGCTTCATCGTGAGGGCTCGCGCCACTGAGGTGCGCATGCGCATACCACCCGAGAGCGCCTTGGGGTGGTGGCTCTCGAAGCCGTCGAGGCCGACGAGGCGAATCGCTTCCGTCGCAAGTCGCGCTCGTTCAGTGGGAGCGGCGCCCTCGAGCTCGGCGAGCAGTTCGACGTTCTGTCGCACCGTCCGCCACGGCAGGAGCGTCGCGTCCTGGAAGACGGAGCCGATGTTCTCGACCTTGCGCGCGACCTCGCCCGACGTCGCCGGGCCGAGACCCGATGCCATCCGCAACAGCGTCGACTTGCCGCAACCGGACGGGCCGACGATCGACAGGAACTCGCCGGCGCGTAGCTCGAACGAGATGTCGCGGACGGCCTCTGTCCCGTCCGGAAACACCTTGCCGGCCGAGCGGAACGCGATCACCTCGCCGGCGGTCATTCCGGCGACAGAGGCGTGAAGAAGACGAGCGGCAACCCGTTCGGGTCGAGAGTCTCGAAGCTCCGTTGACCCCACGGCCGATCGGCGAGCGAGTCGACGACCTCGACCCCGGCCCGCACGACCCGGGCGTAGAGCGCGTCGACATCGTGCACCTCGATCGCGACGCGCACCCCGCGCGGCGCCTCGGCCGGGTGATGCGGCGAGTCCTCGACAACCTCGATCACGCCGCCGACCGAACAGCGAAACAGCGTGCCGCGACCGTCCGGCGCGCTCCACTCCTCCTGCACCGGCATGCCCAGAACGCCGCCGTAGAAGCGCATCGCGCCAGCAAAGTCGCGCGTGCCGACAAGCACTCTGATTTCGCCGCCCATCCTCGGCCCAGCCTAGCGCCCGGCACGTGAATCGCCTCGCTAACCGTGCTAGCGTCGCCGCGACACTTGGCTTGCGGCCGAAAGGAGAATGAACGTGGCAGGAATCGACGCGAAGTCCGACGCGATCTACGAGCTCGTCGAGGAAGGCTCCGGGGTCGAGAAGCTCGCCACCGGCTTCACGTTCACCGAGGGCCCAATCTGGCACCCGACCGAGCAGTACCTGCTCTTCTCGGACATGCCCGGCGACGTGCGACGCAAGTACACGCCCGACGGCACCGTCGTCGAGACCATGCGGCCATCGTTCAAGTGCAACGGCCTCACGTACGACGCGGATCTCAACCTGCTCGTCTGCGAGCACGTGACGAGCTCACTCGTGCGCGAGCGGCCGAACGGCGTGCGCGAAACGCTCGCCTACCACTACAAGGGCAAGTACCTGAACAGCCCGAATGACGTCTGCGTCCGCTCCGACGGCTCGATCTATTTCTCTGACCCGTGGTACGGCCGCTTCCCCGGCTTCGGTGTTCAGCGCGAGCGGGAACTGGGCTGGCAGGGCGTCTTTCACATCCCGCCTGGCGGCGGCCAGAACGAGCTTCAGCTCGCACTCCCGGAGGACGAGTTCGACATGCCGAACGGCCTCTGCTTCTCGCCCGACGAGTCGCTGCTCTACATCAACGACACCCCGCGCGCACACATCAAGGTCTGGGACGTGAACGCCGACGGCTCGCTCACGAACGGCCGGATGTTCTTCGACGGCGTCGGCACCGGCGTGATCGAGGAAGGCATCCCGGACGGGATGAAGTGCGACGAGCGCGGCAACATCTGGGTCTCTGGGCCGAAGGGCGTCTGGGTGATCTCCCCCACTGGCGAGCATCTCGGCACGATCGAAGTGCCGGAGAACGTCGGCAACTTCACGTGGGGCGGCGCCGACTGGCGCACGCTCTATATCCCGTCCACGTCGTCGCTCTACTCGATCCGCACCAAGGTCGGCCCGCGCCGCGAGCCGTACATGCGCTAGCGATCAACCCAGGCTGAGAAATCGGAGGAGAAATGTCTGACGAGCTGACCCTGGACGCGTCGCGCTGCGCGCTGCTAATCCAGGACCTGCAGAACGACGTGATCATCGACGGCGGCGCCTTCGCCGAGTCTGGCTCACCACAGCACGCGAAGGACCAGAACGTCGTCGCAAACGTCGCCGCGCTAGCGGCCGCGTGCCGCGCGAAGAGCATCCCGGTGTTCCACGTCTGGTACATCGTCGAGCCGGGCGCACTCGGGCTGAAGCTCAATGCCGGTCTCTTCAACGGCGTGAAAGACACAAACGCGATGGTGCGAGGCACGTGGGGCGCAGCGCCGGCGGTGGGGCTCGAGCCGCAGGATGGCGACTTCATCATCGAGAAGATGCGGATGAGCGCCTGGCAAGGCACGCGCCTGGAGAACATGCTCGAAGGACTCGGCCGCGACACGATCATCATCACCGGCGCCTGGACGAACATGTCCATCGAACACACGTCCCGCACCGGGGCCGACAAGGGCTATGTGATGATCGTCCCGGAGGACGGCACTTCGACGATGAACGCCGACTGGCAGAACGCCTCGATCAACTACGCGCTGCAGAACGTCTCGACTGTGACGACGTGCGTGGCCGTCACAGCGGCGCTGGGCGCGTGACTCGAGCCACGGTGGTTGTCCCGTGACAGGCGCCGCCAGGGGACAGTCGCCGCTTCCGCGCAGATGAAGACCCGGGCCGCCATCTTCCGCAGGGTCGGAGAGCCGCTCGAGATTCTCGAGCTCGACGTCCGCGAGCCGGCGCCGCACGAGGTTGTCGTGAAGATGAGCGCGGTCGGGATCTGCGGCACCGATCTCCATCAGCTGAAGGGCGAGTGGCAGCGGCCGACGCCGATGGTGCTCGGGCACGAGGGCGCCGGCGTCGTCGAATGGGCGGGCTCCGCGGTGACAGGACTGGCAGTCGGCGACGAGGTAGTGCTCTCGTGGGCGCCGTCATGTGGCGCCTGCGCCGACTGCGGGCGTGGCCGGCCCGCCGCGTGCGTTCCTCTCCATCGGGCGATCGGCGCGGGGACGCTCGTCGACGGGACGACCGGGCTCTCGCTCGACGGGGAGACTGTTTACCGCGGCACCGCGACCGGGGCGCTCGCCGAACGGGTCGTCGTTGACGCGAAGGTCGCGCTCCCGACGCACGGCGCCGTTCCGTTGCGTGAGGCCGCGCTGCTCGGCTGCGCAGCCTTGACCGGCGTCGGTGCCGTCCTGTTCGCGGCGCGCGCGACGCCCGACTGCTCAGTTGTCGTGCTCGGCGCCGGTGGCGTCGGGCAGTTCGTCGTGCAGGGCGCGAGGATCGCCGGCGCGAGCACGATCATCGCGGTCGATCCGTTCGAAGGGCGCCGAACACAGGCTCTCGCGCTCGGCGCCACACACGCCGTCCAGCCGGACGAACTCGAATCGTGCCTCGCCGACCTCCTGCCCGAAGGAGCCGATTACGTCTTCGACGCCGTCGGCGACCCCTCGACCAGCGCAACCGCTCTGCGGTTCACGCACAGTGGCGGCACCACGGTGATGGTCGGCCTGCCCGCGACCGGCCTGCGCCTCGACCTCGACCCGGCGGAGTTCCTTCGTCGCGAGAAGTGGCTCACAGGGACGATGTACGGCTCCGAAGATCCGGCTGTCGCACTGCCGATCCTGCTGGAGCACGTGGCCGCCGGCCGACTCGATCTCGCCTCGCTCGTCGGCCCCGTCTACTCGCTCGACAATGCGGACGAGGCGATCCAGGCAAGCCTCGCGGGCGTCTCCGGGCGCGTGCTCGTCACGCCCTAGGTTCGTCGTCCTCCGGCTCGTCATCCTTTGGTCGATCGAAGCGGTGCGCGAACGGCGAGCCCGCTGGCGGCTCGACCCCGGGACGCTGCTCGTACGCACGAAGCCGCGCGATCAGTGACGCGCTGCCAGAAGGCTCCGGCTCCGGCTCCGGCTCCGGAATCGGAATCGGAATCGGAATCGGTTCAAGGTATGGAAGCGGCTCGAACGCAAGCGGCGCAACTGATGTCGGCTCGACGCGAGCGACCGACACGGGCTCGGGCCACGGCTCGAACGCCGGCGCCAGCAGGACAGACGGCGCCGAAGACACCTCGGGAACGGGCACCGGAACGAGCTCGGGAACGGGCGCTGGAACCAGCTCGGGAACAGGCTCAGAGGTATCGTGCGCAAGAGCTGGCTCGGGCTCGCCCACGACCGACGGCGGCAGACGAACGGGCAGGATCACCGCAGGCGCCGCGTCCACGCCAGTCGCACGCTGCTGCTCGAGCTCGCGCAGCTCGACGCGGCGGATCTTGCCGCTGCGTGTCTTCGGCAGGCTCTCGACGAACTCGATCTCACGCGGGTACTTGTACGGCGCCGTCACGTTCTTGCAATGAGCCTGCAGCTCGGTGACGAGCTCGTCGCTCGCAACAAACCCCTGCTGAAGCACGACGAACGCCTTGACGATCTGGCCGCGGTCGGGGTCGGGCTTGCCGACGACAGCGCTCTCGGCAACCGCCCGGTGCTCGAGAAGCGCGCTCTCGACTTCAAAAGGCCCGATCCGATACGCGGCGGAGAGAATCACGTCGTCGGCACGGCCCGTGAACCAGAAGTAGCCGTCCGGATCGCGCGTGGCGCGGTCGCCCGTGAGGTACCAGTCGCCCCGGAACGCCTCGTCTGTCGCCTCTGGCGCACCCCAGTAGCCGGCGAACAGTGTCGGTGTCCGACCGCGGAGAGCGACGTCACCCTCGACACCGGGAGGCACCCTCTCGCCTCGCTCATCGATCACATCGACGTCGTGGCCTGGCGTCGGCAGGCCCATGGAGCCGAGGCGGATAGTGGCATCCCAGCCATTGGCGACGAGCAGGGTGTTCTCGGTCTGCCCGTAGCCGTCGTGGATCGTGATGCCGAACACATCCCGGAAGCGCTGGATCACCTCGGGATTGAGTGGCTCTCCGGCGGACACGGCGTGGCGCAGTTGTCCCAGGTCGAACCGCTCGATCCCGTCGAGCTTCGCCATCAACCGGTACTCGGTCGGCGCCTGGCACAGCACGGTGACGCCCAACTGCGCGAGAAGGTCAAAGCGCTCCTGCGGATCGAACCCGCCTTCGTGCAGGACGATCTCGGCCCCACAGCTCCACGGCCCGAGCAAGACGTTCCAGACCGACTTCGCCCAACCCGTCCCCGCCGTACACCAGACGAGATCGTCCGCCCGCGCGTCGAGCCAGTACTCGGCTTGCATCCGCTTGGCGAACGTGTAGCCGTGCGTGTGCGTCACGCCCTTCGGCTCCTTCGTCGTCCCGGACGTGTAGAGGATGAACGCAAGCTCGTCGGATCGTGTGTCGACGCAGGCCAGCGGGCGCTGGGCGGCGATCTGGGGGGCAGCCTCGTCGAGATACAGCACCGGCGGCGGATCTCTGAGGAGGCTCGCCATACCCGAGAGCTCCACCTCCGAGCCCCGCTCGGCAACGACAAGTGCAGCAGCCGAGTGACGCGCGCGAAAGGCGAGATCCTTCGCGCGCAACAGCTCCGGGCAAGGGATTGCGATCACACCGAGTCGCAGCGCGCCGAGCAGCACCATGTGCCAGTCGGGGGTCTTCCCGACGAGCACCAGCACACGGTCGCCGCGCTCGAGGCCCCGATCGCTCAGCAGGCCCGACCAGCGCGCGGCGCCGAGCGCGATGTCGTGGTACGTCAGCCGCTGAATCGCCCCGATCGAGTCGATGAATGTGATTGCTCGCCGGTCACGGCTCTCGCGCGCGCGAGCTTCGACGACATCGCGACCGAAGTTGAACCGCTCGGGAACCTGCAACTCGCCGTAGCCGACGGCCTGGCTCATGCCTCGTCGGCCCAGCGATCGCGGTAGTCCTCGCGCACCGGGCAGAAGATATCGAGCACGAGCGCGCCGTCGCGACCGCAGTAGGCCGAGTGCTCGACGTCTCCGGGCAGGACATAGCCCTCGTACGGGCTCATCTCGTGCGCCACGCCGTCGACGACGAGCGCCTGCATGCCCCGCAGCACGATGCCGAGTTGTTCGTGCGGATGGCTGTGCAGCGGGACGACCGAACCGGGCTCAAACTCGATCAGATTGAGCATCGCACCGTCTCCAAACAGCGGTTTCCCAGCCACGCCGGCGGCCAACTCGAAGGCCCTGCGCTCGTCGAAGCGGATGAACTGCGGCTCGCCCACCTTGTGATCCTGTCGCATCCGACGTCCTCCGGTCAACGGCAAGCCGTTATCGTGCGCGCGATGACCCTCGTCGAGAGCGACCTCGTCCGCAGCCAAGCGCATGTCGACGGCACATGGGTCGACGCAGACTCCGGCGAGACATTCGCGGTGCTCAACCCGGCGACCGGCGAGACGATCGCCGACGTGCCGAGGCTCGGCGCCGCCGAGACACGCCGCGCGATCGAAGCCGCGCAACATGCGCTTCCCGCCTGGAAGAACGCTCCGGCGAAGGAGCGCGCTCGCGTCCTGCGGCGGCTCGCCGACCTGATGCTCGACCGCGCCGACGATCTCGCAACGCTCCTCGTCATCGAGCAAGGCAAGCCGCTGGCGGAAGCGCACGCGGAGGTCGCCTACGCCGCGTCGTTCTACGAGTGGTTCGGCGAGGAGGCCAAACGGCTCGACGGCGCAACGATCCCGACGCCCTGGCCCGACCGTCGGATCATGGTCACGAAAGAGGCAGTCGGCGTCACCGCCGGGATCACGCCGTGGAACTTCCCGTCCGCAATGGTGACGCGGAAATCGGCGCCGGCGCTCGCGGCCGGCTGCACGATGGTGCTGAAACCGGCCGAGCAGACGCCGCTCTCGGCCCTCGCCGTGGCCGCTCTCGCCGAGGAAGCCGGACTACCGCCCGGCGTCCTCTCGATTGTCACCGGCAGCGCCGAGGATGCGCCCGCAATCGGCGGCGAGCTGACGTCGAACCCGATCGTGCGCAAGCTCGGCTTCACCGGCTCGACCGAGATCGGCAAGCTGCTGATGCGCCAGTGCGCGGGCCAGGTGAAGAAGGTGTCGCTCGAGCTCGGCGGCAACGCGCCGTTCATCGTCTTCGACGACGCCGACCTCGAGGAGACCATCGCCAGCGCGATCATCTGCAAGTTCCGCAACTCCGGCCAGACGTGCATCTCAGCGAATCGGATGCTGGTGCAGGACGCGATCTACGATGACTTCCTCACTGGGTTCACCGACGCCGTTTCGCGACTCGTTGTCGGTGACGGGTTCACGCCCGGCGTCGGTGTTGGGCCACTGATCGATGCTGCAGCGGTCGAGAAGGTCGAGCGGCATGTGGCGAACGCGCTGGCGGGCGGGGCCGCTCTAGTGGCTGGCGGCGCGCGGCTGCAGGGCCAGTTCTTCCAGCCGTCGATCCTCACCGGCGTCACGCCGACGATGGCGATGAGCTGCGAGGAGACGTTCGGGCCGGTAGCCGGGATCGCGCGCTTCTCGACCGAGGCGGAGGCCGTCGCGATCGCGAACGACACGCCGTACGGCCTCGCTGCATACTTTTTCTCGCGCGACATCGGCCGCATCACGCGCGTCGGCGAGGCGCTCGAGTATGGGATTCTCGGGGTCAACACCGGGCTGATCTCGACCGAGGTCGCGCCATTCGGTGGCGTGAAAGAGTCCGGGATCGGCCGCGAGGGCTCCTCGTATGGGATCGACGAGTGGGTTGAATTGAAGTACTGGGCAATCGGCGGCATGGGAGCCAACCACCTGTGATCGTCGAGCAGCGCGACTACCACGTCTACACCGGCAAGCTCAACGAGCTCGTGCGGCTGTACGAGACCCAGGGGAACGCGATCCAGCGCGAAGTGCTCGGCGGCTTCGTCGGCGCGTTCACGACCGACATCGGGACGCTCTCCACGTACACGCACCTGTGGAGCTACGAGAGCTACGACGACCGGGCCGCGCGCCGGGCCGCGCTGCAGGCTCGCGACGACTGGAAGGCGTTCACCGCGAAGATCCAGCCGCTGATCCACAAGCAGGAGAACCGGATTCTGATCCCGACCTCGTTCTCGCCCATTCGCTGATGGGCGCGCTCGACAACAAGGTTGCGATCGTCACCGGCGGTGCGAAGGGAATCGGTCGCGCGATCGCCGCGGGCCTCGCGCGCGAGGGCGCACGGATCGTGATCGCCGACTTGCGCGGCGCCGAGTCGGCGGCCGCCGCCTTTGCAGATGGCGTCGGTCTGACGGTCGATGTCGCCGACGAGGCCGCGGTGCAGCGAATGGCCGACGAGACCGTCGAGCAGTGCGGCTCGATCGACATCCTTGTCAACAACGCGGGCCTCTACGCGTCGCTCGCGATGCGCCCGTTCGACCAGATCCCACTCGACGAGTGGCGCCAGGTGATGGACGTCAACGTCGCGTCGATGTTCCTGACGTGCCGCGCGGTCACGCCGGTGATGCGGGCCGGTGGCGGCGGCGCGATCGTCAACATCTCGTCGGGGACGCCGTTCCGCGGGGTGCCGTTCCTGCTCCACTACGTGACGAGCAAGGGCGCGATTGTCGCGTTCACGCGCGCGCTTGCGAAGGAGCTCGGCAAGGACGAGATCCGTGTCAATTGCGTGGCTCCCGGCTTCACGATGTCGGACGGCGTGAAGCAGCATCCGGAGGTGGTCGAGAAGCTGCGCGACGCGTCGGTGTCGGCGCGGACGATCCAGCGCGATCAGGAGCCCGAGGATGTCGTGGGCGCCGTTGTCTATCTCGCCGGTTCGAGCGCAAGCTTCGTCACGGGCCAGACGATCGTGATCGACGGCGGCCAGTACTTCCATTGAACTTCTCGCTCCATTCGTATCCTGGCGGAGTCGCGACAAGCGCGGGGAATCGCGTTGTGTACGACGTTGCGCGGAACGTGGCGCGCTTCGGCGCTGCTCGGTTTGACGGGCCTGGGCTTATGTGGGAGATCGGCGGCTCAGCGGCCGGCGCGCTGCTCGCGCGGGATGTCTCGCTCGACGGGTCGACGGCATGGCTGGCGCGGTGCGACCGGATCGACTTCCCGCCCGGCGGCGTTGCCTATCGGCACACGCATCCTGGGCCGGGGATTCGGTACCTGCTGAGCGGGGGAATCGAGATCCAGACAGAGGGTCACTCGCGGGTATACGCGCCGGGCGAGGCTTGGTTCGAGTCAGGCCCCGATCCGGTGTACGCGGCGGCGGCCGAGGATGTGGAGTCGGCGTTCGTCCGCGTCCTGCTCCTCCCCGTCGAGTGGGAAGGGAAGCGGACGATCCGCTACGCCGACCCGGCGGACGGGGACAAACCGAAGCTCCAGCGGCCGACAGTGTTCTTTGATCGACGGCTCGGCTCGTGACGCTGGACATGTCTCTTCAGGCCGCGTCTGGGGTCAGAGCACGGACGTGGCTGGGTGGGACACGGCCTATGAGGACACTGGCGTGACGCGCTCTGGCGGCCAGATCCTCGTCGACCAGCTGGAGCTGCACGGCGTCGACATCGCGTTCGGCGTCCCCGGCGAGAGCTACCTCGCCATCCTCGACGCGCTGCACGACTCGCCGATCCGCTTCGTGATCTGCCGCCACGAAGGCGGTGCGGCGAACATGGCAGACGCCTACGGGAAGCTCACCGGCCGCCCAGGAATCTGCATGGTCACTCGCGGCCCAGGCGCGATGCACGCGTCAGCCGGCGTCCACACCGCGTTCCAGGACTCGACGCCGCTGATCCTCCTCGTCGGCCAGGTCGCCCGCGGGATGATGGGGCGCGAGGCGTTCCAGGAGATCGACTACCGGCAGATGTTCGGGCCGCTCGCGAAGTGGGTCGCGCAGATCGACGACGCCGCGCGGATCCCCGAGCTCGTCTCGCACGCGTTCCATGTGGCCACGTCCGGACGGCCCGGCCCAGTCGTCCTCGCGCTCCCAGAGGACATGCTCGTCGAGGACACCGACGCAAAGGACGCCGTGCGCTACGCGCCCACCCAAGCCCACTCCGGCGCCGACGACCTCGGCCGCGCTCGTGAGCTCCTGCAAGAAGCAAAGATGCCGCTCGTGATCGTCGGCGGCGCGCCGTGGACCGCCCGCGCAGGAACCGAGATCACGGCGTTCTGCGAACAGAACGAACTCCCCATCGCCGCGTCGTTCCGCTGCCAGGACTACATCGACAACAGCTCGCCCTCGTACGCCGGCCACCTGACACTGGGTCTCGATCCGCGCCTGGCCACACGCGTGCGCAACGCCGACCTGCTCCTCGTCGTCGGCGCGCGCCTCGGCGAGATCACGACCCTTGGCTACACGCTCGTCGAGCCGCCGCGCCCGACGCAGACTCTGATCCACGTCCATTCCGGCAGCGAGGAGCTCGGCCGCGTCTACGCGGCTGACCTCGCAATCGCCAGCGGCCTCGAAGCATTCGCCACAGCACTGAACGAGCTCGAGCCGCTCGACACCTCAGCCTGGCAAGACGAAACAGCCCAAGCGCGCGCCGACTACGTCGACTTCCTCAGGCCCACGCCCCAACCCGGCGCGCTCAACCTGGGCGAGGTGCTGGCCCACCTCCGTGAGCGCGTACCCGATGCGATCGTGACGAACGGCGCCGGCAACTTCACCGTGTGGGCGCATCGCTTCTGGGAGTTCCACCGCTTCCGCAGCCAGCTCGCGCCGACGAGTGGCGCGATGGGCTACGGCGTCCCGGCCGCCGTCGCCGCGAAGCTCGTCGAGCCCGATCGCGTGGTCGTCGCAATCGCCGGCGACGGCGATTTCCTGATGACCGGCCAGGAGCTTGCGACCGCCGTCCAGTACGAGCTGCCGATCCTGATCCTCGTCGTCGACAATGGCATGTACGGGACGATCCGCATGCACCAGGAGCGCCACTACCCCGGCCGCGTCAGCGGCACCGACCTCCGGAATCCGGACTTCGCCGCGCTCGCGCAGTCGTACGGCGCATTCGGCGAGTGCATCGACCGCACCGAGGATTTCCCAGCCGCGCTCGACCGCGCGCTCGCCGCCAACCAGCCCGCGCTGCTCCACCTCGTCGTCGACCCCGAAGCGCTCACGCCGCGCCAGACGCTCACAGAGATCCGCGACCAAGCACTCGCCGCCCGTGGCTAGCAGTCAACGCCGCGAGTTCCGGGTCGACGGCCAGGCCGAGCCGATCTCGCACTTCACCGACGCCGTGCAGGCCGGCGAGCTGCTCTTCGTCAGCGGCATCGTCCCGGTTGACCGAGAACGGGAGCTCGTCGGCGAAGGCGATGTCGTCGCGCAGGCACGCTGCGTGTTCGAGAACATGCGCCAGGTGCTCGCCGCGGCCGGCTGCACCTTCGCCGACGTCGTGAAGGTCACGATCTTCCTCACTGAGATCGCCGATCGGCCGCTTGTGAACCCGGTGCGGCAGGAAGTGTTCGGCGAGACGCGACCGGCGTCGACGCTCGTCGAGGTGCCCGCCCTCGTCATCCCGGGCGCGAAGATCGAGGTCGAGTGCATCGCGCTGATCCCGGCGCCGG
>JANYJX010000002.1 GCA_025358355.1 Actinomycetes bacterium
GAGCACGACGCGATCGACCTCGCCGCTCGTAAAGAGCTCGGCCGCCCGATGCGCGATCGCCTGGGCGTTCGCGTAGTCCGGCCGGTCGGTGAAGCCGACGAACGCACCCGCGACCGACTTGCGGCGGAACAAAAGTGTCGAGCGGCCCTTCTTTCCGACGGCGAGGTATTGCACGCCAAGGCCGTCCGTCAGGAGTTTCCGCTCCAGCGCAAACGAGCGGCGGATCACCTGCGCGTTGAACGCACCGGCAAGGCCGCGGTCGCCGGTGAGCGGCACGAGCAGGACGTTCGAAACCGACTCGCGCTTCTCGAGCAACGGCAGCCGCACCGACGATGACGCACGCCCCACTCCGCCGATCAACTCCTGCATGGTCGCCGCGTACGGGCGCATCGCCTCGATCCGGGTCTGCGCGCGCCGCAGCTTCGCGGCCGCGACGAGCTCCATGGCCCGGGTGATCTTGCGCGTGTTGCGGACGGACCGGATCCGCCGCTTCAGATCTTGGACGGACGCCATCAGTGCTCCTTCAAGTGCTGTTGCCGCGTTCCTGGCGCGCGAAAAGCAAGTCGGGCTAGGACGCAGGGAGTGGTCATATGAGACATATGACCACTCCTGAGGACGACGCCCGGCGCCGCTTTGCAGCCGGCCGGGGACACGGATGACAGCGTTTGCAGGAGCACCTAGCCCGTGAGGCCCTTCTCCTCAGCAATCGCGAAGCTGTTGACAAACTTCTTCAGCTCCTCGTCAAGCGTCTTGATCGTCTCGTCGGAGAGGTCGTTCGACTCAACGATGGCCGAGTACACCTTGCCGCCGGCGCGAAGCGTGTCCCGCAGCTCCTGCTGGAAGCGCGGCACCTGCGGCACCGGGATCGTGTCGAGATGCCCGTGGATGCCGGCGTAGATCGCTACGACCTGCTCCTCCATCGGCCACGGCTGGTACTGCGGCTGGTTCAGCGTCGCGACCATCCGCTCACCGCGACCGAGCGCCTGCTGGGTCGACGCGTCGAGCTCGGAGCCGAACTGCGCGAACGCCTCCAACTCGCGGTACTGGGCGAGGTCGAGACGCAGGCGTCCGGCGACCTTCTTCATCGCCTTGGTCTGCGCGTTGCCGCCAACGCGGGAGACCGAGATCCCGACGTTGATCGCCGGCTTGACGCCCGAGAAGAAAAGGTCGGACTGGAGGAAGATCTGCCCGTCGGTGATCGAGATCACGTTCGTCGGGATGTAGGCGGAAACGTCGCCAGCCTGAGTCTCGATGACTGGCAGGGCGGTGAGCGAGCCGGCGCCGAGCGCGTCGTTCAGCTTGCAGGCCCTCTCGAGCAGCCGCGAGTGGAGGTAGAAGACGTCGCCCGGGAACGCCTCGCGGCCCGGCGGGCGGCGCAGCAGCAACGAGAGTTGGCGGTAGGAGTCGGCGTGCTTGGTCAGATCGTCGTAGATGACGAGCGCGTGCCTGCCGTTGTAGAGGAAGTACTCGCCCATCGCGGCACCCGCGAACGGCGCCATCCACTTGATCGGGGCGGCCTCCTGGGCGGGCGCGGAGATGATGATCGTGTACTCCATCGCGCCGGCTTCGCGCAGCCGCTCGTACACCTGTGCGACGGTCGAGGCCTTCTGGCCGACCGCAACGTAGATGCAGATCACGTCGCCGCCACGCTGGTTGATGATCGTGTCGATCGCGATCGCCGTCTTGCCGGTGCCGCGGTCGCCGATGATCAGCTCGCGCTGCCCGCGGCCGACCGGGATCATCGAGTCGATCGCCTTCAGGCCGGTCTGCAACGGCTCCTTCACCGGCTGGCGCTCGATCACGCCAGGCGCCTTGAACTCGAGCGGTCGCGTCGCCGTCGCGTTGATCGGGCCCTGGCCGTCGAGCGGCGCGCCCAGCGGATCGACGACTCGGCCGAGCAGCTCGTCACCAACGGGAACCGACATCACGTCGCCGGTGCGCCGGACCGGCTCGCCCTCCTTGACCTTCTGCCATTCGCCGAAGAGCGCTACGCCGACGTTGTCTTCTTCGAGGTTGAACGCGATGCCGACAACGCCGTGCTCGAACTCGAGCCGCTCGAGCGACACACAGTTCTCGAGGCCATGCACACGCGCGATGCCGTCACCGACCTGCAGGACCGTCCCGACTTCGGACAGGTCGGTCTGGACGTCGTACTGCTCGATGCGCTGCTTGAGGATCGAGGTGATCTCATCGGGACGGAGCTTCAAGTCGTTCTCCTCTTCTCGTTACCTAGTTGTTGCGAGTTCGCGGCGGAGGCGCTCCAGCCGGCCGCGCACGCTGGCGTCCACGCGCAGCGATCCGGCCTGGAGGATCATCCCGCCGATGAGGCTCGGGTCGACAGTTCGGATGGCTTCGACCGTTCGACCGGAGGACTGCTCGATCTTGGAGACGATGCTGAGGGCCTCGTCGTCGGAGAGCTCGTGCGCAGTTGTCAGCTCGACCGTGACACGGCCCTGCGCACGATCGACGAAGCCGCGGAACTCGACGTAGACCTGCGCAATCTCGCCGGCACGGCCCTTCTCGGCGAGCAGCCGGAGCACGTTCCGCACGAAGTCGTCGCCGCCTTCGGCCAGTTGACCGACGACGTCGATTTTGGCCGCGGTCTCGACCTGCGGGTTGCCGAGGAACGCCGCCAGCTCGGGGCTGCCGTCGAGCGCTTCGGCAAACGCGCCGAAGTCGCGATCGACGGCGTCGACCCGGTCGCCGTCCTGCGCAGCCTCGAAGAGCGCCTTCGCGTAGATGCGTTGCGCCGCGGCCACTAGTTCCTGCCGCGCTCCAAGGCGGAGAAGTCGAGATCGGCGATCGCCTCGTCGACAAGCCTGCGGTGGTCGGCGGTGTCGAGCACTTTGCCGACGACCCGCTGCGTGGCGTCGACCGTGAGATCGGCTACTTCCGTGCGGATCTGGTCGAGCGCGCGGCTCGTCTCCGCCTCGATCTGCTTGCGCGTCTCCTCGAGACGCCGAACGCGATCGGCCTCGGCCTCTTCCTTGACGCGTGCGAGCTGGGCGTCGCCGACCTTGCGCGCGTCGGCGAGGATCTCCGCCGACTCGCTCTTGGCCTGGCCGATCAGCGCACGATGCTGCTCGAGCAGCTCTCGAGCCTCGATGCGGGCGTTGTCGGCCTCGGCGATCGACTGGGCAATCTGGTCGCGCCGCTTGTCAATGGCCGTTTGGATCGGGCCGAAGGCGTAGCGCTTCAGTACGAAGAGCGCGATCAGGAAGCAGACGATCGTCCAGATCATCAATCCAGGCGTGACCTGGATCAGTGGGTTCGAAGCGACGAGCATCAGACGAGGACGTACGCCAGGATCGACCCGA
This sequence comes from Actinomycetes bacterium, assembly GCA_025358355.1. Taxonomy (GTDB): domain Bacteria; phylum Actinomycetota; class Thermoleophilia; order Gaiellales; family Gaiellaceae; genus Gaiella. The sequence goes on from JANYJX010000002.1 coordinate 3,318, forward strand.
GCAGGCCATAGAAGACGACTGCCTCGGTAAGCGCGAAGCCGAGCCACTGGATGCCGCTGAGCTCGCCCTTGAGCTCCGGCTGGCGGGCAACGGCTTGGATCATCGAGCCGAAGATATTGCCGATGCCGACGCCGGCACCGAGTGCGCCGAGGCCGACGCCGAGAGCGAGGCCGATCGCCTTGCCGGCTTTCGTCACGTCGCCCGACGTTGCAACGAGAAGATGAAACATTCGGTGTTCCTCCTAGTGCTCCGGCTCGATCGCCGAGCCGATGTAGATGGCAGACAGTGCAGCGAAGATGAACGCCTGGATCGAGACGACGATCACGACTTCGAAGAGATAGAAGAGCGCCCCGATCGGGACAACGACCACGGCCAGCACAAGCGACTGGATGATGAAGATCAGGCCGATGAAGGTGAGGATCAGAATGTGGCCGGCGAGCATGTTCGCGAACAGCCGAACGGAGAGCGAGATCAGGCGCATGAACTGGCCGAGGATCTCGAGCGGCACGATCAGCGCGAGCAACGGCTTCGGTGCCTCCGGGATCCAGCTCTTGAAGTAGCGCCGTGTGCCATTCCAACGGATGCCTTCGTAGTGCGTGAAGACGAACGTCAGGAGTGCAAGCGCGAGCGTCACCGAGATCGACGACGTCGCGGCGTAGATGCCCCACGTCGGGACGCCGTGCCAGCGCTCGCCGGTCAGCGGCAGCGGCAGGAAGCCGAGCATGTTGACGACCCAGATGAAGATCATGAGCGTGGCGACGTACGGGAACCAGCGGCCGATCGCCTTCGTCGGCAGGCCCTGCTCCGCGACCTGCACCTGCGCGACCTCGTAGATCTGCTCGCCGATCGCCTGGCGACGGCCCGGCATCTTGACGCGCATTGTGACTAGACCGAGCGCGATCGTCAGCACCGTGCCGATCATCAGGTAGGCAACGGCCTTCGTGATCGAGAGGTTCAGCGGGCCGAGGTGGATCGGGATCCACTCGTGCTGCTCGAACTCGGTCGTCGGGTCGAACGTGCCGCGGGCCATCGCGACCTGCGGAAGCACGAGCGCGAGCAGTGCGGTCGTCGCGACGAGCTTGAGTCGTCTCATCGGATCGCGCCGAAGTAGACGACGAGTGACAGGCCCAGCTCGGCCGTGTAGGCGAGGGCGTAGGTGAGGGCGGCGGCGACGGCGAGATGCGGGTTCGCGACCGCTGTCGCGAGGAGAACCACGAGCAGGCCAAGCGACTTGAAGAACAGCCCGAAAGCCTGGACGCCGGATGCGGCAAGGTCGCTCGTGCGCTCACGCAACTGTGCAAGCAGGAGATTCAGGGCGTGGATCGCAACGTAAAGGACGGTCGCGAGGCCCCAGCCGGCGACATTCCAGCCTGCGATAAGGAAAACGGGCAGCGCGAGTGCAAGCACAAGCCCGCCGACGAGCGCCGGAATCAGGTGGCTCGGCTCGGGCCGGGGCTCGCTGATGACGGTGCTCCCACTCATTTGAGCGCGTCCCCGTAGCGCTTGTAGACGGCCGCGACACCCGCGGGCAGACCTGCAACCGCTCCGCCGAGCGCGCCGTAGGCCCACTTCCCTGCGGCCCAGCCGATCAGCGAGCCGACGCCGATCGTCGCTGCGGTAGTTGCGACCAGCAGACCACCGGCTCCGGCAGGGGAAAACGTGGGGCGCGGAGACGGCTCCATCGGGCGGAGCATACCAGGATGAGTTCGCGAGCTTGTGACAGCGAAACATGGCTCCGCAACACCGATTTCGCCGTACTTCGTTACTCGCAGCTTTCGGGCGCCGGACTGTCCACGCCGGCCACTGTCCTTGCTCTGACACCGGACATGTCTGGGGTCAGAGCAAGGACATCTCCAAAGCGGCCGGTATTGCCCGGCGATTTCGGCCAGGCTCAGGCGGAACGACGGTTGGATTCGTCGGCTGCTGCCTGCTCGGCCTCGCGGCGGCGAATCCGCGGGTTCGCAAGCTTCACGATCTCCAGCAGATACACGATGTACACAGAGAAACCGAGAGCTACGACGGCGATCGCACCGACCGCGATCGTCCCACCCACATGCCAGTGGCCGCCCTCGCGAAACGGGACGAAGCGCGTCGCGAGCGCCGCCGCAGCGAGGGTCGCGCACCACGCCCACATCGTCAGCGCCGCTCGCCGCTGCGAGAAGCCGATGTTGACGAAGCGGTGGTGGAGATGGCTACGGTCTGCGGTGTAAACGGGTGTGCCTTGGCGCATCCGCTTCGCGACGACAAAGGACGTGTCGATGATCGGCACGGCCAGAACTAACAGGGGCATGAAGAGGACGACCGTCGATGCCGTCTTCAGCAGACCTGCCACAGCCACGGTCGCGAGCGTGTACCCGAGCACGAGCGCGCCGGAGTCGCCCATGAAGATCCGCGCCGGGAAGAAGTTGTGGCGCAGGAAACCGACGCACGCGCCAGCGACAACCGCGGAGAGAATCGCAGCGTCGACCTTCCCGAGCGACAGCGCGAGCACAGCGAACGTCACGCCCGAGATCCCGCAGACCCCCGAAGCGAGTCCGTCCAGCCCGTCGAGGAAGTTGACCATGTTCATCACCGCGACGATCCAGAAAATAGTCAGCGGTACGCCGATCCACGCGGGCACGTCGACGGCGCCGACGAACGGCAGCGTGAAGTGGTCGATCCAGACGCCGAACGCGGTTGGGATCGCAGCGGCGACGATCTGGCCGGCGAGCTTTGGCAGCGGCTCGAGACCGCGGAAGTCGTCGACCACGCCCACAACACAGGCAATCGCCGCGCCAATCACAACGCCGCGCATCTCACCCGAGAGATCGAGGAACGCCAGCGCCGGCACGAGGATCCCGAGGAAGATTGCGAGACCGCCAAGCCGCGGCACCGGCCGGCGGTTCAGGCGCCGCCCGTCAGGCTCGTCGACAACGCCGAGGAGGCGCGCCATCCCTCCGACGGCCGGCGTGAGTGAGATCACGATCACGAGCGCGATCGCCGCTCCGTAGAGCACCTCGGGGTGAGCCCGGAGGTCGTGCACTCTGGCTACTTCGTGCCGTAGAGGCGGTCGCCTGCGTCCCCGAGGCCGGGGACGATGTAACCCTTTTCGTTCAGCGCGCGATCGACCGACGCGACGACGATCGAGACATCCGGGTGGTCGCGATGGATTCGAGCGATTCCCTCGGGCGCGGCGATCAGCGCGATCAGGCGCACCGACGTCGCGCCCGCCGCCTTCACGGTGGTGACCGCGGCGGCCGTCGAGTTCCCGGTCGCGAGCATCGGGTCGAGGAGCAGCACATCGCGGTCGGCGACATCGTTTGGCAGCTTGACGAAGTACTCCACCGGCTCGAGCGTCTCCTCGTCGCGGTAGAGGCCGATGAAGCCGACGCGCGCGCCCGGGATCAGCGACAGCACGGCATCGAGCATCCCGACACCCGCGCGCAGGATCGGGCAGACGGCGACCTTTTTGCCGGAGATCCGGCGCGCCGCCGTCCGCTCGAGCGGCGTCTCGATCTCGAACTCCTCGTCGGCGAGATCCTTCGTCGCCTCGTACGTCAGGAGCAGCGTCAGTTCGTTGACGAGCTGACGAAACTGCTGCGTCGGCGTGGTGACATCGCGCAGCAGGCCGAGCTTGTGCTGGACGAGCGGGTGGTCTACCTCAACGACAACGCAGCTCACGCGACGTACTCGGTGTAGCCGCGGAACCCCGGGTACAGCGGGCGGCGGTCGCAGATCGCCACGCTGCGCGCGGCAAGCGCGAGAAGATCCGGTGCGTCGCCGAGCGCGCCGCAAATGATCTGCCCGACCTCGCTGAAGTCGGCCTCGTCGAACCCGCGCATCGTGGCGGCCGGCGTGCCGATGCGGATACCCGAGGCGATCGTCGGCGGCCGCTCGTCGTACGGCACCGTGTTCCGGTTCACTGTCAGCTTCGCCTCGTGCAGCTGCTCCTCGGCGTCCTTGCCCGTCCATTCCGTTCGCCGAAGGTCGAGCTGCAGGAGATGCGTGTCGGTGCCGCCGGTGAGCACGTCGAGCCCACCGCTGATCAGCTCGGCGGCGAGCGCGTCGGCGTTCGCACGCACCTGGCGCTGGTAATCGCGGAACGCCTCGGTCGCAGCGAACCGGAAGCACGTCGCCTTCGCGGCGATCACGTGCTGGAGCGGCCCGCCCTGCATCCCGGGGAAGACCGCGCGATCGAGCGCTTGCGCGTGCTCCTGCTTGCAGAGGACGAAGCCGGAGCGCGGGCCCGCGAGCGTCTTGTGCGTGGTGGACGTGACGAAGTCGCAGTCCTTGACCGGGTTCGGATGCAGGCCGGCGGCGACGAGTCCGGAGAAGTGCGCCATGTCGCACATCAGGAGCGCGCCGACCTCGTCAGCGATGCGGCGGAACTCCCACGTCTCGACCGTGCGCGGGTACGCCGAGCCGCCGCAGACAATCAGTTTCGGCCGGTGCTCCTTCGCAAGCTCGAGCACCTCGTCGTAATCGACGAGGCTCGTGTCGCGCGAGACGCCGTAGTTGACGATCCCGTACAGCCGGCCGGAGAAGTTGACCTTCAGGCCGTGCGTGAGGTGGCCGCCGTGATCGAGTCGCAACGAGAGGATCGTGTCGCCCGGCTGCAGGCACGCGAAGTACGCGGCCATGTTCGCCTGCGCCCCCGCGTGCGGCTGGACGTTCGCGTGCTCGGCGCCGAACAGCTCCTTCGCGCGGTCGATCGCGAGCTGCTCGATCTCGTCGACGACCTCGCAGCCGCCGTAGTAGCGCTTGCCCGGATAGCCCTCGGCGTACTTGTTCGTCGGGACGCTGCCGACGGCCTCAAGCACCGCCGGCCACGTGAAGTTCTCGGAGGCGATCAGCTCGATCTGCCCGCGCTGCCGGTCGAGCTCGCGGCCGATCAGCGTCGCGATCTCCGGATCAGTCGCTGCGAGGCCGCCGGAGCGGAGGAGCGCGAGCGACTCGGCGGCCACAGACATTCAGGCCACTCTAGTCGGCGGTCGCCCCGGACAGCGCGCCTTCGATCGACTCAACGAGAAGCGTCGCGACATCGACGACGCGGAGCTCCTTCCCGCTCGCACGAACGCCGTCGTCGAGCATCACGGTGCAAAACGGGCAGGCGACGGCGAGCGTCTCGGCGCCGGTTTCGGCCGCTTCGCGGACGCGCTCCTCGTTGATCGGTCCGCCCCGCTCCTCCATCCACATGTGCGCGCCGCCGGCGCCGCAGCAGAACGTCTGCTTGCCGCTGCGCGCCATTTCCAAGGGCCGTCCGACAGCGGCGACAAGCTCGCGCGGGTCGGAGCGCACGTCGTTGTGACGCGCCAAGTAGCAGGAGTCGTGGTAGGTGATCGTCCTGTCGCTGACCGCCGGCTGGAGCCGGCCGTTGCGGACGAGATCGGCCAGCAGCTCGGTGTGGTGCATCACCTCGTAGCTCCCGCCGAAATCGGGGTACTCGTTCGCGAGCGTGTTGAAGCAGTGCGGGCAGCTCGCGACGATCTTCGTCACGCCGGCCTCGTTCAGCGTCGTCACGTTCTGCTCCGCGAACGACTGGAAGACGTACTCGTTGCCCATCCGCCGGGCCGGATCGCCGGTACACGACTCGCGCGGACCGAGGATCGCGAAGTCGACTCCCGCGGCTCGCAAGAGCTTCGCGGTCGACTCCGCCGCGATCCGCGCGCGCTCGTCGAACGACGCCGCGCAGCCGACCCAGTAAAGGACTTCCGGCGCGGGATCACCCGGCTCGAGAACGCGAACGCCGAGCTCATCCGCCCATGCGGCGCGATCTACCTGCGGCTTCCCCCACGGGTTCGCCGCGCGCTCGATGTCGCGCAGCATCGGCTCGGCCTCAGCGGGGAACTTCGAGTCGACCATCACGAGCTGGCGGCGCAGATCGATGATGTGATCGACGTGCTCGATCGAGACCGGGCACGCCTCGACGCACGCGCCGCACGTCACGCAGTCCCAGATCATCTCCTCGGGGACGCCGTTGCCGACGATCGGCGACAGCTCGCCACCCGCAAGCGCCTGCGCCCCCTCGGCGAAGAGCTGGTCGCGCACACCCATGATCAGCAGCTTGGGCGAGAGGATCTTGCCGGTCGCGTGCGCCGGGCAGACATCCTGACAGCGGCCGCATTCGGTGCACGAGTACGCATCAACCATCTGCTTCCAGGTGAGATCGGCGACGGTCGCGGTGCCGAACCTGATGTCGGCGTCGTTCTCAGCGTCGAAGCGCAGCGGTTCGAGCCGGCCCCGTGCCCGGGTGCGACCGAACCAGACGTTGATCGCGGCGGTTGCGATGTGCAGGTGCTTCGAGTGCGGCAGGTACGCGAGGAAGCTGAGGACGATTGCGACGTGCGCCCACACGAAGATGCGCTCGAAGACACGCGCAGCGTCGCCCGCACCGAACAGGTTCGAGAGCGCGTGCGACACAGGCGACCAGCCCGCCGGCCACTCGTTCAGCCCGGTCGCGATACGCGAGGCGTGCCAGAGCAGCAGCGTGACAACGATGCCCGCGATCAGCCCGAGGATCAGGTACGCCTCGCCGACGTGACTGCCTGCGAAACGCTTGGGCCGCTGCACGGTGCGGATCGCGACGGCGGCGATGACTCCCGCGAGGACGAGCACCGCAAACAGATCGACGAACGAGGCAAACCAACCTTGCGCGCCGAGCCACGGCAGCGTCGAGTCGCGATCGACCGCTCCGATCAATGCGATCACGATCGTCGGGAACAGCACGAGGAAGCCCCAGAAGATGAACGCGTGCATCAGCCCTGGAATGAGCCGCTGGAAGAGCTTGCGCTGACCCAGCACGATCTCGGCCTCAGCACGCACGCGGCGCGGGATGTCGCCGCCGCGGTCGACCGGCTTGCCTAGCTGGACGAGGCGCCAGAGGAAGAGGACTCGCCTCGCGAACAGCGCGACAGCAACAGCGACGAGCGCCGCGAGGACGACCGCGCCCGCCAAGACGTTCACGCGCCCTTCACCCTCCGGATCTCGGCAGAAATCGCCGGCACGACCTCGCGCAGGTCGCCGATCACGCCGTAGTCGGCGCTCGCGAAGATCGGCGCATCGGGGTCGGTGTTGATCGCGAGGATCTTCTTCGCGCCCTTGCAGCCCGCCATGTGCTGCGTCGCACCACTGATGCCGGACGCGATGTAGATCTCCGGCGCGATCTTCGTTCCCGTCTGGCCGACCTGATCGGTGTGCGGTCGCCAGCCGGACATCGTCACTGCCCGCGAGCAGCCGACGGCGCCGCCGAGCAGAGCCGCGAGCTCCTCGATGATCCCGAAGCCCTCGGCCGAGCCGGCGCCACGACCTGCGGAAACAACGATCTTCGCGTCGGCGAGCGAGACGCCATCCGCTGCCGCCTCGACACGATCGGTGACACGCACAGCGAGATCCGCTGGCAAGAGATCAGGTGTGAATCGCTCGACGGCAGGCTCTCCGACGGGAGCTTTCTCGATGGCAACCGCGTGCGGCTGCACCGTGAGGAGCACGACATCGGAGTGAACCGTCGCTTCTTCGAGCAGGCTGCCACCCCAGCGGATCCGCGTCACCTCGTCGCCGCTCGCGCTGATGCAATTCGCCGCTAGAGGCAGATCGAGCATGGCCGCGACATGCGCCATCACCTCGTTGCCAAGTTCGCTGCCGGCGGCTACGACGACCGAAGGAGCGAGCCGCTGGATCGTCTCCACAACGCTCCGAGCGACGGCCGCGGGAGCGTACGAGCCGAATGCGTCGTGCTCGGCGAGATGCACCGTGCCGACTCCGAGCTCGCCCAACCCGCGTGGCGCGAGCCCGACCGCGAGCGCGTGCACCGGCTCGCCGGGCGCCCCATCGACTGCATAGCCGCGCGCAAACGTCAGCGCCTGCAGGGATGGTTCGGTCGGCTCGCCGTCCACGTGCTCGATCACCACGAGCACCGCCATCAGAGAAGGCCGATCTGCTGCAGAATCTCGACGACGCGAGGTGCTGCATCGGGTCCGTGACCGAGAATCTCGGCCTGCTTGCCCTGACCCGCGGGAACGACGAGCCGGCGGCGCGCGAGCCGCGACTCGCGGCGAGGGGGCGTCGACGCAGCGACGGGCTTCGACTTCGCGCGCATCCGACCCGGCACCGATGGATACCGCGGCAGATTCAGCCCTTCGAGGACTGAGACGACCGCAGGCAGCGGCACCTCGTAGACGTCGCGACCGCCGTTCGACTCGCGCTCGCAGCGCACCTGGCCGTCCGCGACCGAGATCCCTTTGATCCCCGAGACGACAGGCAGCCCGAGCGCGTAGGCGACGCGAATCGCGACCTGGTAGTTCCCGGCGTCCGCGGACTCGTTCCCGAACAGGATCAGGTCGAACGCCGTGCCGTCAGCGTGGATCGCCGCGGCGATCGCCGCGGCTGTCGCTTGCGGATCCCACTCCTCACCGTCCGTGACGAGATGAATAGCCCGCGCAGCGCCGATCGCCATGCAGTCGCGGAGCTGCTCCTCGGCTTCCGCCGGCCCAAGCGTGAGCACGACCGACTCGCCGCCGTGCGCCTCGACGAGCCGCACCGCCTCCTCGATGCCGCACTCCTCGTGCGGGCTGATCGTGAAGCCAAGATGCCGCGTCTCGATCGCTTGCTCGTCTGCGGTCAGAACGATGGTGCCTCCCGTCATCGGAACGCGCTTCACGCAGGTCAGGATGTTCACGAGCGGATTCTCGTGTTCTCCGGGTCGAAGATCGGCCGCGGCCCGACGACATCGACAGTGACCGGGAAATGCTCGGTCATGTACTCGACCGCGAGCTCCTGCGAGCCCTCGACTGCGTGCTCGGGCGGCAGATACGCCATCAGGATGTACTTGCCGAGCGATGGCCCGGCCCCAGCGCTCGTCACGTATGAGCGGCGCCCCTTGCTGTCGGTGAGCGGCTTTCCGTCGCGGAGCGTGATCGGCTCGCGACCCAGCGGGAAGCGCTTGACGCCGCTCGCCGAGGTGTGATCGTCGACGGTGAGCGTGCAGAGAATCGCGGCTGGCTCTTCCTCGCGGTGGCGCAGGTGCGCGTCCTTGCCGACGAAGTCCTGTTCCTTCACCTTTGGGCGCTGCATCCCCGCCTCGATCACCGTGTACTCGCTCTCGAGCTCCGCCGCGTAGGCCCGGTAGGACTTCTCGAGCCGCCCGGTTGTGCCGTAGACGCCGATCCCGCAGGCGGTCAGCTCGTGCGGCCGGCCCGCTTCCCAGAGGAGATCCCATAGGCGCGCGCCCTGTTCGATCGGCACGTACAGCTCCCAGCCTAGGTCGCCGACGTACGAGATCCGCGACGCGAGCACGAGCTGCGAGCCGATCTCGATCGTGCGGCACGTGCCAAACGGGAAGCCCTCGTTCGAGACATCGTCGGAGGTCACGGAGGCGAGAATGTCGCGCGCACGCGGGCCCCAGACGCCAATCGTCGTCCACGCCGTCGTCACATCGACGAGACTCGCCGAGCCGTCCTCGGGAAGCAGATCGGCGAACAGCTTGCGGTCGGCCATCCCGTGCGCGCCGCCCGTGACGATGCGGAACGAGTCGTCGCCGAGCCGCATGATCGTCAGGTCGGACTTGAAGCCGCCGAGCGATCCGAGCACCGGCGTGTAGACGACGCGCCCGACCGCAACGTCGACCTGCGCGAGCACCGCGCGCTGCAATGCGTCGAGCGCTCTGGCGCCGTTCACATCGAAGATCGCGAACGCCGAGAGATCGAAGATCCCCGCGTGCTCGCGCATCGCAAGATGCTCCGCGTTGATGATCGGCGACCACCAGCGCGCGTCCCATTCCGCCTCGCGCGCGGCCACGCCGTAGCGCTCGACGAGCGGCGCGTTCGCCTCGTACCACTGCGGCCGCTCCCAACCGGCTGCCTCGTAGAACACGGCACCGAGCTCCTTCTGCCGCTCGTGCATCGGCGAGAGTCGGAGGTTGCGATCGCTCGCCCACTGCTCCACCGGATGGACGATTCCGTACGTCTTCGGGAACGCCTCGAACGTCCTTGCCCGCACATGCGAGCGCGTTTGCTGATGCGCGTGAAAGCGGCTGACGTCGGACGAGTGGAGATCGATGTGCGATTCGCCGTGCACCATCCACTCCGCGACCGACTTGCCGACGCCCGGCCCCTCCTTGACCCACACCGCCGCGGCCGACCAGAGTCCCTTCACCTCGGGCGTCTCGCCGAGAATCGGCATCCCGTCGGGCGTCAGCGAGATCAGGCCGTTGATCGCGTACTTCACGCCGACCGACTCGTCGCCGACGATCTCCGGCATCAGGTCGAGCGCGTCCGCGAGCTGTGGGTCAAAATCCGTCTGCGTGAATGGGAACTCCGTCGGCGACAACGCCGCTGCCTCGATCGTCGGAATGTCCTCCGGATCGTGCTGGATAGAGCGATGCGCGTACGAGCCGACCTCGAGGCCGATCCCGTCCTGGCGCTCGTACATGAAGACGTCCATGTCGCGGACGATCGGGTACTCGATCGCCTTGCTCGCCTTCGCGAAGCGCGGCACCGGCCCGATGTCGATCATCTGATGCACCATCGGGACGAGAGGGATGCGCGCACCGGCCATCGCGGCGAGTAGCGGGCTCCACACGCCGCACGCGATCACGACGGTCTCGGCCTCGATGTCGCCGCGCGAGGTGCGAACGCGCCGGACGCGACCGTGCTCGACATCGATCCCCGCCACTTGCGTGCTTGCGAAAACCGTCAGCGCGCCCGATTCGACCGCGGCCTCGCGCATGATCGTTCCGGCGCGCAGCGAGTCGACGACCGAAACGGTCGGGCAGTAGAAGCCGCCGAGCAGGATCGACTCGTCGATGAACGGCACGAGCTCCTTGATCTCCGCTGGCGTGACGAGCCGCGCCGAGTCGACACCCCACGCCTTGGCCGACGCCATCCGCCGCCGCAGCTCCTCCATCCGCTCCTCGGTGCGCGCAACCTCGATCCCGCCGCACTCGGTGTTGACACCGAGCGCGATGTACTGGCGCTGCGACTCGAGCGTCAGCACCGTCATCTCCTTCGAGTGGTCGACGGGGAAGATGAAGTTCGAGGCGTGGCCGGTCGAGCCACCCGGGTTCGGAAGCGGGCCTTTGTCGATCAGGACGACGTCGGTCCAGCCCTGCTGCGTGAGGTGATACGCCAGGCTATTGCCGACGATGCCGCAGCCGATCACGACCGCCTTCGCGCCGCCCGGAAATGTGCTCATACAGCCTCCTCGACGTGGCTCAGTGTGTGTTCTCTCATAGCGCAGCTCGGATCGCGCTCTCGAACCGCGCGACGTGGTCACGCATGGTCTGCTCCGCCCTATCGCCGTCGCGGTCGCGAATCGCTTCGAGCAGCGAGCGATGCTCCTGCACGGCGTCTTCCAGACTGACCCGATCGAGCGCGACGAACCAGATCCTCAGCGTTAGCACGTAGTACTCGCTGAGCGTCGCCTCGAGGAACGGGTTGTGCGCACAGCGATAGACATGCCGGTGGATGCGCTGGTCGAGCTCGATCAGGGTTCGCTCGTCGTGCTCGCCGGCTGCGTGCTCGAGCTCTTCGAGCAGCGTCGCGGCCTCGTCGCATTCCGCAGCCGTTGCGCGTTCGGCGGCGAGCCGGCCGGCAAACGCCTCGAGCGAGCCGCGCGCTTCTGACAGCGCGCCAAGATCGCCGACATCGACGCGCGAGATGAAAATTCCCTGGCGCGGGTAGACATCGACCAAGCGCTCCTGCGCCAGCCGCCGTAGGGCTTCGCGCACCGGCGTGCGGCCCAGACCGAGCCGTGTCATCAACTCCGGCTCGCGTACGAGCGAGCCCGGCTCGAGCTCCAACGAGACGATCAGATCACGGAGCCGAAAGTACGCCTGATCGCTGAGTGAGCGGGCGTTTGCCGCCTCGGGCTGGTGCAGTCGAAGTGTCGATGCGCTTGATATATCGAGAATATATAGACGTTGCCAACGTCACCGCAAGAGCGCGACGATCGCCAGTGCAGTAGCCGCGTCGCCCGCGCCCTCGCGAACCACGCGTGGCTCCGGGCCGGTCAGGTCGAGAATCGTGGACGGGATCCCCGGCAGTTCTCCCCCGTCAACGACCGCCGCGGCTGCGGCCCGCAGAGACTCGGGGACATCGTCGAGCCGCCGCGGCTCAGCGCCACCGGGCAGGTTCGCGCTCGTCGCCACGACTACGCCGACCTGGTCGAGCACGTCGCGGCCCGGTCCCAGAAACGCCGGCACACGCACGCCGATCGTCGACGGGGCGCTCCCGCAGAGCCAAGCGAACCGCACCGCTGGGTTCGATAGGAGCAGCGTAAACGGGCCGGGTAGCAGCGCTCCTACCATCTGTGCCGGCAGCTCGGGGACGCATTCGAGCAGCACCTCGACCGACGCGGCGACAAGCGCCGACGGCTGCTGGATATCGCGTCCCTTCAGCGCGTAGAGCGCATCCCGACCGGCGGCCCGATATGCGTCGGCGACAAGCCCATAGACCGTGTCCGTCGGCAACACCACCACACGGCCGGCGCGAATCGCGGCAACCGCGTCGCCGTTCACACCGTCGTCTCGAGGAATGCCGCGAGCCTCGAGCGGACGCACTCCGGCTCCTCGACCCACGGGAAGTGGCCCGCGCCGGGAACGACCGCGAGCTCCGACCCCGCGATCCCGGCGGCAATCTCCTCGGCCGAGCCGACGCCTGCCATGTAGTCACCATCACCGGTCAGCACGAGGGTGGGCGCGACGATCCCGCCGAGCAGTGGGCGCATGTCGAACGTGGGCGCAACCGTCGTGTTGAACGCGTCGAGTGCGTCGAGGTTGAACGGGTCGGCGAACACCATTCCCTGGACGAACTCCCTCTCCGCGTCACCGAACCGCGTGAAGTAGAGGCCGAACTCCCGCGCGAGCAGGGCCATCAACTCCACGCGGTCACGGTACTCCCCCGCATCTCTCGCCCTCCGCGCATCGACCGCGTCCGCAAATGCGGGGTTAGCCGCCTTCTCGACAAGCAGACGCGCCTTCTCGGCCCGCTGCTCGGCGCTGAATCGTGCAAGCGTGCCGAGCAGGACGAGCCGACCGGTCCGCTCGGGGAACGTCGCCGCGTACACCATGGCCACGAAGCCGCCATGCGAGTGGCCGAGCAGGTTCAGGTGCTCGACGCCAAGGTGAGCGCGGAGTTCCTCCAGGTCGGCGGCGTAAGCCTCGAGCCGGTAGCCGCCGTCGGCAGGCCGGTCGGAGCCACCCGTACCACGCGGGTCGAGCCGGATTAACGTGGCGCTCCGCGCGACACCGCCGAGATCACCGAAGTAGCGGCCCGATCCACCCGGCCCGCCCGGATGGCAGACGAGGAGCGGGCCCGAGCCGGCGCGCTCGTAGGAGAGCGTCCTGCCAGCGGCGGTCGTCAGCGATTCTCTCACCGGACGCCCTCCACCACGCGCTCCCTGCCGGCCAGGTCGCGCGTGATCCGGACGTCACGGAATCCCAGTTCGTCGAGCAGCGCGGCGACTCCGACCGCCTGCCCGTCGCCCACCTCGAGCACGAGCGCACCGCCGCCGCGGAGCACCGAGACGGCGCCGCGCGCGACCGCAGCGACGGTGTCTTCTCCAAACAGAGCGATGTGCGGATCGAAGTCGCGAACCTCAGGCGCGAGCGCATCGGCCTCCGCGGCCGCTACATACGGCGGATTTGAGACGACGAGATCCCAAGGCCCGGACGGGAGGCCGGTGAACAGATCATGCTCGGCGAGCTCGACTGCGAGACCTGTCCGCTCAACGTTCTCGCGCGCCAGAGCCAGCGCATCGGTCGAGACATCGATGCCGGTCACTCGCGCGCCCGGCTGCTCGTCTGCGATAGCCAGTGCGATCGCGCCCGTCCCCGTCCCGACGTCGAGCACGCACGGGCGTTCGCGACCCGCCAGTAGCGACAGACAGCGCTCGACAACGATCTCAGTCTCGGGTCGAGGAACCAGCGCGCGCCGATCGACCCGTAGCGTGAGCCGCCGAAAGCCCCACTCGCCGAGGATGTGTTGCACCGGCTCGCGGCCAGCACGCCGCGCAACAAGCGCACGAGCAGCGTCCAGCTCTGACGAGACCATTGGCCGGTCGAACGCCAAATAGAGATCGATCCGCTTCATCTCAAGCGCATGCGCCAACAGCAACTCGGCGTCGAGCCGCGGCGACTCGCACCCCTTCGCCGCAAGATGATCCGCTGAACGACGCAGTACCTCGCCCAGCGTGATCGGGCCGGCGTCCGTCATGCCCTGTGTTTCAGCAACACAAGGTCACCCTTCAAGCGCGCGGCGTCGCTCCTCGGCCTGTAGCGCCTCGGTGAACTCGCCGAGGTCGCCCTGCAGAATCTGGTCGAGCCGGTGCGCGGTGAGCTTGATCCGGTGGTCGGTGAGCCGGTTCTCGGGGTAGTTGTAGGTGCGGATCTTCTCCGCGCGCTCGCCCGTGCCAACCTGCGCCTTGCGCTGCGCGGCGACCTCGGCGAGCTGCTTATCGCGCTCCAAGTCGTACAGCCGGGCGCGCAACACGCGCATCGCCTTCGTCTTGTTTTGGAGCTGCGATTTCTCGTCCTGCATCGAGACGACAAGGCCCGTTGGCAGATGCGTGATGCGCACCGCCGAGTCGGTCGTGTTGACGCTCTGCCCGCCCGGGCCGGTCGAGCGGTAGACGTCGATCTTCAGATCCTTCTCCTCGATCGCGACCTCGACCTCCTCGACCTCGGCCATCACGGCAACGGTCGCCGTCGACGTGTGCGTCCGTCCCTGCGACTCGGTCTCGGGCACGCGTTGCACACGATGCGTCCCACCCTCGTAGCGGAAGACCGAGTACGCGCCGTCGCCCTTGACGGCGAACACGACCTCCTTGAAGCCGCCCGACTCGTTCTCACTCGCCGAGAGCAGCTCGGTCTTGTAGCCCGCGCGCTCTGCGTAGCGAGTCAGCATCCGGTAGATGTCACCGGCCCACAGCGAAGCCTCATCGCCGCCGACACCTTGGCGGATCTCCACGATCACGTCCTTCGAGTCGGCCGGATCGCGCTCGATCAGCGCAACCTTCAACTCTTCCTCGACCTGCGCAACGCGCTCCTCGGCCTCGGGCACGAGCTCGCGGAGGTCGGCATCGCCGCGCGCTGCTGCGAGGTCTTCCTGCGCAGCGAGCCACTCCTGCGCGAGCCGGTGCGGCGTCTCGAGCTCCTTCAGCCGCCGACCGACATCCGCTGCTTCGCGGTGGTCGTTGTAGACGCTCGGGTCGGACAGCCGCGCCTGCAGCTCGGCATGAGATCGCTCGAGTTCGCCAACGAGTCGTTCGATGCCGGACATGCGGCGATGCTAACTGCGGCTAGACGAGCTCGGCGGCAAGCGTGATCTCGGGCACGCCCGCGAGCGCCTTCGAGACCGGGCAGCCGGCCTTCGCATCCGCAGCCTTCGCAGCGAACGTTTCGGCGTCGATCCCGGGGACGCTCCCGCGCACGGTTAGCGCAATCTTCGTGATTCCCTCGCCGACTTGGAAGGTGACGGTCGCCGAGGTGTCGAGCTGCTCCGCCGGGGTGTTCGCCTTGGCAAGGAGGCTCGAAAGCTGCATCGCAAAGCAGGAAGCATGCGCGGCGGCGATCAGCTCCTCCGGGCTTGTCTTGCCGTTTGATTCCTCGGCGCGCGACGCCCAGCTGACCGCCAACGGTCCGAACGCACCGCTGCCGGCTTCGTGAATCGTTCCCGCCCCTTCGAGCAGCGAGCCATTCCACGTAACCGCAACAGTCCGATCCGTCGCCATCAGATTCCCTCCAAGCTCGCATTGACTGAAACCGTCGCGCTCGCCTTGATCAGGGCGGAAAAGGGACATCCAGCATCGGCGGCCTCAGCGGCCTGCGCGAAGCCGGCCTCGTCGCAGTCCGGGGCGACACCTGTCGCATCGATCGCCGAGTGAATGATCTGGTGACCGCGGCCTTCGACCTCGTCCATCGTGATCGTGCAGCGCACATCGAGGTGCACAGGCGGTGTTCCGGCTCGCACCAACTCGCTCCCAAGCGAGGTCACAAAGCACGCAGCATGGGCTGCCGCGAGCAGCTCTTCCGGGCTCGTCATCCCCTCCGGCTCGCCGATCCGCGAGGCAAGCGTCACGGGCAACGTGAACGCGCCAGAACTGGAGGCGACCACCGTTCCGGTGCCACGGGCGATGCTTCCTTCCCACGCGACATCAGCTTTGCGAACGATCCTGGGCACGCTTCCTCCTGTTCTCGCTACGCCATGATCTCGACGCGCGAGAGGTCGAGGCGACCACTTTCGCGGTCGAGCACTTCGCGCAGCGCACCGATCGAAACCTCGATCTGGTCAAGCGAAGGTTGACGGGTCGTGAGTCGCTGGAGCCAAAGCCCCGGCGCCAGGAGGATCCGCAAGGCCCGGTTGTGCGGATGCTTGCCCGCGAAGCGGATCAACTCGTAGGCGAGCCCAGCGATCACGGGCAGCAACAGAATTCGACTCGCGACGAGCCAGTACCAATGCGGCCTGCCGACGAGCGCGAAGACGAAAACGCCGATCACCATGACCCAGAGCAAAAAGGCTGTTCCGCAACGCGGATGAATCAAACTGCAACTCTGCACGCTTTCCGGTGTCAGCTCCTTGCCGGCTTCGAGCGCGTTGATCGCCTTGTGCTCGGCGGCGTGGTACTGGAAAACCCGGCGCAGATCCGGTAGCAAGCCGATCACCGAGATGTAGCCGACCAGGATCCCGACGCGGATCAGCCCTTCGACGATCACGAACCAGCCAGTGCCCTTGATCCCGATCCAATCGGTGAGCAGCGCTGGCCCGACTTTGAAGAGGGTGACCGCGAAGCCGATGGCGATCACGAACGAGAAGATGATCGTGCCGCGCCCGATCTCGGTCTCGACCTCGCCCTCCTCGTTCTCCTCACGCGTCGCCACGTTCGCGGAGATTGCCAAGGCGCGGAAGCCGATCGCAAGCGACTCGCCGAGCGCGACGACGCCGCGGATCACCGGCAGACGCCAGATCAGGTGCTTCTGCATCGGCGAGACGATGTCCTTGACGACCCGCTCGATCCCGCCGTCGGGCCGTCGAACCGCGACCGCCCAGGAACCGGGCGCTCGCATCATCACGCCCTCCAGGACAGCCTGTCCCCCGATGGTTGCCACGGAGTTAGCCGCGGCTTGCGCCGCCGGCCTTCTCGAGGCGGCGCTGGAAGCGTTCCACCCGACCGCCGCTATCCATGAGCTTCTGCTTGCCCGTATAGAACGGGTGACACGCCGAGCAAACCTCGACGTGGAGCTCCGACTTGGTCGACCGTGTCACGAACTCGTTGCCGCAGGAGCAGCGCACGGACGAGAGCACGTAGTCGGGATGGATTTCGGCCTTCATCGTTTGGCCAGGATAGCAGAGGCGGTTTGGGCCGAGACGTTGCCGCCGGAGACGATGACAGCAACGTTTTTTGGCTCAATCTGGCCCGTCAAGAGAGGTGCGAGGGCTGCGGCCGCGGCTGGCTCGCAGGCCAGCTTTGCGCGGGAGTAGAACCAGCGGAACGCTTCGTGGATCGATTCTTCAGACACGAGGATGCTCTCGGCACCGCACGCGCGCAGTGTTGCAAGCGCCGCCTCGCCGGCGAACGGCGCCGACAGCCCGTCTGCGATCGAGTCCGTATTGACCGGAACCGATCGGCCCGCTGCTAACCCGGAATGAACCGCCGTCGACCCTTCGGGCTCAACGACGATGATGCGCACGCGGTCGGCGGCCGCCGCGGCAACACCCGACGACAATCCACCGCCGCCCGCCGGCACGAGGATCGTCTCCACGTGCGGTGCGTCTTCGAGCAGTTCGAGCGCGAGCGTGCCCTGGCCCGCGATCACGAGCGGATCGTCGAACGGATGGACGAGCACGCGACCTGTCTCCTCGACGTGCGCGTGCAACCGCGCGAATGCTTCGGCGACGTCCTTCGCTTCTAGATCGACAGTCGCTCCGTACGCGCGCGTCGCGGCGATCTTTGCCTCGCTCGCGCCTTGGTACATCACGACAAGGGCGTCGGTTCCTTCGGCCGCTGCGCCCCACGCGAGCGCCTGCGCGTGGTTGCCGGCGGAGATCCCGATCACGCCGCGCGCCTTCTCCTCGTCCGTCAGCGACGCGAGCTTGTTCAACACGCCGCGCACCTTGAACGAGCCCGTCTTCTGGAACAGCTCGGCCTTCAGCCACACGCTGCCGAGGCTCGATGCCGTGAACACCGGTGTGCGATATACGCGACCCCGAATCGTCTCGGCCGCGCGCAGCACGTCGTCCCGGGTAACGGGGTCGGCCATGCCGCGATGCTAGCCGCGGCTCCTGTCGCGCCGACCGGAAGTCGATAATCGATCGATGGACGATGACCCGGCTGATCAGCCCGTACGTGTGACCGCCCGTCGCGGCGCCGCCATCGCGCTCGGCGTGGCCGCGATCGGCTGGGTTGTCGCCGCCACGTTTCTCCTCCGCACGTCCGTCCCGGGGAACCTCCACTTCCGCCACATCGACTCTGCGGCGACGTTCGGCGCGAACACCGTGCGGCGCGCGGCGCACTACGAGCGTTTCGGCAACTGGGACTGGCTCGCGTCCCAGGTGGCGACCGTCGGTGTACTGATCCTCTACGCGAAGCGCGGCGCCGTGTTCGCGCGCCAGTCAGCGGCCGGGCCGATCGGCACCGGAATGCTCCTCGGGATGCTCGGCCTCGCGCTCGTCTGGCTCAGCAACCTGCCGTTCGGCATCGCACAGCACTGGTGGGATCGCCGCCACCACGTGTCGAGCGAGGGCTACATCGCGTGGGCAACCGGCGACTGGGCGCAGCTCGGCGCAGCGTTTCTCTCGATTTGCCTGGCGCTCGTGATCGTGATGGCAATTGCGCAGAAGTTGCCCCGCACCTGGTGGCTGCCGGGCGCGCTCGTCTTCGTCGCGATCGGCACTGGCTTCCAGCTCACCGTTCCCTATCTCGTCTCGCTCGGAACGCACCCGCTGCGTACCCCGGCATTGCTGGCTTCCGCTCGCGCGGACGAGCGCGCGCAGGGCCTGCCGAACATCCCAATTCGCGTCGAGAACGTTAGCGACACGACCGACGAAGTAAACGCGTACGCCGTCGGGCTCGGCTCATCGCGCCGTGTCGTCCTTTGGGACACGCTGCTCGACGGCCGCTACTCGAACCGCGTCGTCAATATCGTGATGGCTCACGAGCTCGGCCACCACTCGAGCAGGCACCTGCCGAAGGGCCTCGCGTGGTACGCACTGTTTGCTCTACCGGGGACATACCTGATCGCCCGCGCGACGCGTCGCCGCGGCGGCATGTCGCGTGCCGAAGCGGTTCCTATCGGGCTATTCGTCGTCGTTGCGCTTCAGCTTGTCGTGTCGCCCGCGCAGGCGTGGATCTCGCGGCGGATGGAAGCCGAGGCCGACTGGAAAGCGCTGCAGACAACCCACGATCCGAAAGCCGCTCGCCAGCTCTTCGTCTCGTTTGCGAAGGCAAACGGCTCTGACCCGAGCCCGCCCACGTGGTCGTATCTGCTGCTCGAGAACCACCCCACGCTCGAGCAGCGCGTCGCGATGGTCGACGCCTGGGCCGCGCGGAACGGCCAGCGCTAGAGGGAGATCGCGACCGCGAAGGCTCCGGCGAACAGCCCGACGGCGACCACGATCGATGCCCACGCCAGACGTTTCTTCCGACCCGGCAGCGTGGCAACCAGGAACCAGCCGTACGTGATCGCGATCGCGCCGAAAAAGAGGGCGAGGACGAAGACGGTCGAGCCGAAGAACGTGTACGCAGGACCGCTGACGAAGCCACCCCACGTAGGCGCATGGGCGTCCCACCCTGCAAAGCGCGGGCCGTAGCGCCCCAGAACGACCAGCAAGACGGTGAGAACAGCGACGATTCCGTCAAGCACGAGGCTCGCGCGGATCGCGCCGAGATCGTCGCTCCAGGAGTGCTCGGCCTGGCGCCCGCGCGGGCGCCAGGTCACGTCAGCGTGTATTCGGGGCCGGAGCCGCCCTCTGGCGGGGTGAGCCGGCCGCCCTTCGCGCTGATCGCGCCGCACTGCACGCAGTTCGACGGCGTCACCTTGACCGACACCGTTCCGTCGCCGTTGTCCTCACCCACCTCGTAGACCTGCGCCGGGCACAGCCACGTCCACATCTCGGCGACGTCGCGCGGGACGCTGGTGCGGACACGCAGATGGTTGGGCTGGTCGTCGCGGGTCCGGTTCCCGGACGCGAAGACCGACGAGAGCTTGTCGAAGGTGAACTTGCCGTCGGCCGGCGGATACTGCGCCGCGCGGCCGGTTCGGAGAAGCGGTGCGGCCGCGTTCGACTCGGTCGCGAAATCCTTCGGCGGCAGATGCCCCTTCGAGACGATCATCGCGCTCGCAAGCGCGCTACCGGCGAAGAAGCCCTTGTCGAACACCTGGCGCATGTTGCGCACCTCGCGCAGCTCTTTCCAGACATAGCTCTCACGGAGCGACGCGTCGTACGAGTCGAGCGCGCCGACGCGCGTAGGTGCTTCGCCCGGCTGGAACGTGCGGAAGATCGCCTCGGCGGCGAGGATCCCCGACTCGATCGCGTAGTGGATGCCCTTCAGCCGCGGCACGTTTACGAGGCCGGCGCCCTCACCGACGAGTGCCAGGCCCGGCGCGTTGAAGCGCGACGGCAGCGACAGGAAGCCTCCCTCGGTGATCGTTTTCGCACCCCAGCCGACGCGCTCGCTGTCGGTGAGGATCCGCTGGATCTTCGGGTGCGTCTTGAACTCCTGCAGCAAGTCGTGGGCCGAGAGCTCGACGTCGCGGTACTCGAGCCCAACGACGAAGCCAATCGAGACGTGGTCGTCGCCCATCGGGTAGATGAATGAGCCGCCGAACTCGCCGAATTTCGCGCTCTTGCGCAGCGGCCAGCCCATCGTGTGCACGACCCTCCGCAACGGCCGCGGCACCTTCCAGATCTCCTTGACGCCAAGCGCCCACACCTGCGGGTTCTGGCCGTGCAGACCGAAATGGTCGATCGCCGCGGCGGTCAGATGCCCCTGCGTGCCTTCCGCCAGAACCGTGGTCTTCGCGACGATGTCGGAGCCGGCTTCGAAGTTCGCGAGCGGCTGCCCGTCGCGCCCGCGGCCCTTGTCGCCCGTGCGGATGCCCACAACGCGGCCGTGCTCGACCAGGAGCTTCTCGGCGCTTGTCTCGGGGAGAATCGCCGCGCCGACGCCTTCCGCCTGCTCGCCGAGGAAGCGACCGAGCTGCGACAGCGACATCAGCCAGTTGCCGTGGTTGCGCATCGTCGGCGGCAGCGGGATGCGGAACGCCGAGCCGCGCGTGAGCATGTAGACGGACTCGCCGGGCACCTTCCCGTAGTTCGGGATGTCCTCGATGCGCAGCCGATCGCCGAAGAGACGTCGCAGCGAACGCGGGTTGACGACCGCGCCGGAGAGGAGATGCGATCCGGGCTGCTTTCCTTTCTCCACGACTGCGACCGGGACATCGCCTAGGCGCTCGGCAATCTCGGGATGCTCCTCGAGGAGTTGCCCGAGTCGGATCGCGCAGGCGAGCCCGCCCGGGCCGCCGCCGACGATCAGGACGCCGACCTCGATGCGCTCGGCGCGCGCGTCAGTCGGTGCGGAGATGGCATCGGTGGCTCCGTACGGCGGCACGAAATCAGCGGGTCTGACTCCCGCTACCTTGCGTTTCCTCATGCGCGCGCCCGCAGGAGCGCGGTCAGCTTCGGCACGACTTGCTCCACATCTCCCACAACGCCAAGGTCGGCGAAGTCGAAGATCGGCGCGTTCTGATCCTTGTTGATCGCGACGATCGTGCCGGAGCTCTGCATCCCGACCTTGTGCTGGATCGCGCCGGAGATGCCGCACGCGATGTAGAGGCGCGGCGAGACCGACTTGCCCGTTTGCCCGACCTGGGCCGAGTACGGGTACCAGCCTGCATCGACGACCGCGCGGGTCGCGCCGACCGCGCCGCCGAGCTCCTTCGCTAGCGCTTCACAGAGCGAGAAGTTCTCGGCCCGGCCGAGGCCACGCCCGCCTGCCACGATTACATCCGCATCCTCGATCGACGGGCCTGACGACTCCTCGTGCGTTCGTTCGACGAGCTTCGCTAGCGACGAGAAACCCTGGAAGGTCGCGTCGAACGGGATCATGTTGGCTACGCCCGCGGCCTCCGCCGGCTCGAACGCGCCTGCGCGGACGAGGCCGATGCGAGGCGTTCCCTTCCAGGCCACATCAAC
The DNA here is from genome assembly GCA_025358355.1 of Actinomycetes bacterium. GTDB lineage: Bacteria > Actinomycetota > Thermoleophilia > Gaiellales > Gaiellaceae > Gaiella. Next base: position 25,481 of record JANYJX010000002.1, read on the forward strand.
GACAACTGTGTCTCCAAACGCGGTTCGCGTCCCGATGAGGTCGCCGTCCTCGAGCCGCAAATCGGTGAGATCCCAGTTCAGCCCGGCGCCGAGTCGGGCGGCGAGGCCGGCGGCGACATCGGCGGCGAGGACCGAGGCGGCAAACAGGACAGTTTCGGCGCCGGTTTGCGCGACGAGCGCTTCGAGGGCATCGACCCGGGGTTGCGGAAGCGGCACAGCGAGCGCCGGGTCGTCGCACACGTAGACCGTCGCGCCACACGTAGCTGCGACAGCCTGGCCGGCGCCGAGCACGACTCCGGCGACATCGCCGCCGAGCGAGAGCGCCTTAGCGAGCACGCCCAGCGCGCCCTGCTGCAATACGCCGTCGTGGTGCTCGAGGAAGACGAGTGTCGGCGCCATCAGGCGAGCTTTCTCTCGATGAGGTAGGCGACGATCTTCTCGGCGGCAGTGCCGTCGTCGTCGATGCGCACGCGGCCCGCCTTCGGCGCCGGCGGCGCAACTGCGACGACTCGCGTGCGCGACCCAGCCTCTCCGCTCGCGTCCGCACCGAGGCCGAGATCGGCGAGCGAGAGCACGGCCTGCGGCTTCGCTTTCGCGCCCATGATCCCCTTCAGCGACGGGTAGCGCGGCTCGTTGATCGCGTCGGAGACCGCGACGACGGCGGGCAGCGGGGCAGTGATCCGGTCATAGCCGAACTCGGTCTGGCGCTTCCCCGTCACCGTGCCTGCCTCGATGGTGAGAGTGGCGACCTGCGAGATCAGGGGCCGGCGCAAGCGGTCGGCCACAGCTGCCCACAAGACGGCCCCGTCGCCATCGCTCGACGCCTGGCCGAACAGCGTCAGGTCGGGCGCCTCGTTCGCGAGAACCGCCGCGAGCGCAGCGCTCGTGGCGAGCAGATCGGAGCCCGCGGCAGCATCGTCGGTGACGAGGATCGAGCGATCGACCCCCATCGCTAGAGCTTTGCGCAGCGAATCGGTCGCTTTCGCCGGCCCGAGCGTCACGACAACAACCTCTCCACCGTGCGCAGCCTGGATCCTGAGCGCTTCCTCGATCGCGTTGAGGTCGGTCGGGTTGAGCGCGCCCTCGCCGGTGCGGTCGAGGCGAAAGGTGCTCGCGTCGAGGCGCTTCTGCGCGGTCGCATCCGGCACGTGCTTCACGCAGACGGCGATCTTCACGGGCGAGACTCTAACGACCGCGCTCGGAGCCGACGCCGGGGAGCGGACGGTCCTGGCATGCCGCGGGAATCGCCGGCATGCCAGGACCTCGTGGTTAGGCCGTCGCGCGCTTCGCCGAGGCACGTGTCGCCGCGGCGGCCAGCGCCGAGACGACGAGGTGGAGAACGAGCAGCAACCCGGCCACCGCAGCCAGCCTGCCGTTCGACTCCTTCAGCTGATGCGCGAACTCGCGTCCGTCGCCGAGCGCGAACACGAGCCCGAACGCGACCACCGCCAGCAGAACCAGCCGAGCCGGTCGCAACCAGACGGCGGCCGCCAAGGTCAGTGACGCGATGACGGCGATGATACTGAGCGCTTTCGATTCGGTGTTGACGCCGAGAATGCGCGAGCCGGTCTCGGCCGAAGTGGCGTGTTCGGCTGGTTTCGGCTTCGAGCTTTCGCCGCCGATCTCGCCGGTCGTCTCGCCGCCGGTCGCCGCGGTCTTGGCCGCCGTCGACTCGTGGTGACGGTGGTGTCGTTCGATTGTCGAGCCGACCGCGAATAGGCAGCCGGTGATGACGAGCAGCAGCGCGAGCGCACCGCGCAGCAGCGTCAAGTGCGTCCTCATCTTGAACCTCCTTGGCTCGAGGACGAAACGGTCAGAATTCGCTGTGGCCCCGTTGAGGGCACGGGTCTACCGGACTGGTGGGCCGCGTTGCGTGTAGCCGAGCGCAAGCGCAGGGATCCGCCGCGGCAGCCAGCCAACCGCAGGCAGCACGAGCGCCAGCCGCCGGGAAAACGCGACGACGGGACGCCTGGCAAGTGCACGCACGATCCCGCGCGCGACGCGAACCAGCAGCCGGGCGAGCAGGAACGCCGCCAGCCCGAACGGGATTTGGAGCCCGATGCCGACCAGAAAGCGCGGCTCGAATGCTGCGCTGAACGGCGCGGCCTCCGCGCGAAGCAAGCGCTCGGCGAGCTCCTGGATGCTGAAGGCAAGCGGTGGCAGCCAGAAGAAGATCGCGGCCGACGCTCCGGCTCGCTGGCGGCCACGGAGCAAGCTCCAGCCGGCAGCGATCGCGAGAGCCGCCACGAGGCCCAGGATGACAACCCACTGCCCGGCGACGCCGGAGCTCGATCGCTCCGCGACCTCGCCGCCGTGCTCACCTACCGGCGCGTCACCGAACAATCCCGCGGCTACGTGCGCCCCGAGCGACCCCGCGACGATCAGCGGCACGACCAGCAGCCAGGGCAGACGGCGACGCATCATGCGGAGGGTACGACCTCGCTCACCAGAGTTGGTGGACTTGCGGCGCGATCCGCTGGCGGTAGAGCGCCGCGATCGTCTGCAGCGTGGCGTCAGGCAACGGCGGCAGGTCGGCAGCTGCGGCGTTCGCGCGGGCCTGCTCCGGCGTCTTCGCGCCGGGGATGATCGTCGAGACGGCGTCGAAACCGAGGATCCAACGCAGCGCGAGTTGCGCCAGCGTCGCGCCCTCGGGCACGAGCTCGCGCAGCTGCTCGACGACCTCGAGACCTTTCTCGTAGTCGACGCCTGAGAACGTCTCGCCCTTGTCGAACTGCTCGCCTTGGCGGTTGAACGCGCGATGGTCGTCGTCGGCGAACGTCGACGCGCGAACGAACTTCCCGGTCAGCAGCCCGGAAGCGAGCGGCACGCGGACGATCACGCCCACATCACGCGCACGCGCCTGCTCGAAGAACAGCTCGGCGGGCCGCTGGCGGAAGATATTGAAGATGATCTGGACGGTCGCGACCCCTGGGAACTCGATTGCCTTCAACGCCTCTTCGACCTTCTCGACGCTGACCCCGTACGCGCGGATCAGGCCTTCCTCGACAAGCCGGTCGCACGCCTCGAAGACGGACGGCGTGTAGTAGGCGTCCCATGGCGGGCAGTGCAGCTGAACCAGATCAACCGTGTCGACGCCGAGATTCTCGAGCGAGCGATCGAGCCAGCCGCGCAGGTTCTCGTAGCTGTAGTTCGCGACTTCTTGCGCCGCGCGGCGGCCGAACTTCGTCGCGACAACGAGCGGCTCGGAGCGCTCCTCGAGGAGCCCTGCAATCAGCCGCTCGGAATGTCCGTCGCCGTACACATCGGAGGTGTCGAAGAACTTGACGCCGGCGTCGACCGCAGCATCCATCGCCGCGCGTGAGACGCCGTCGTCGGTCTCGCCCCAGCTCCCGCCGATCGCCCAGGCGCCGAAGCCGATCTCCGAAACGTCGCGGCCGGTCTTCCCAAGTCGCCGTGCGTTCACGCTGCGGAATCTACCGCGCGCCGCCTCGAAGCGGCGCGAGTTGCGGCCACGCCGCCGCTGCGGGAGACTGGCCGAGATGGACAGCATGTTCCACGAGGGCAATCGCCAGCTACAGGAGAAGTTCGACACGGTTCGGCTCGCCGACCGGATCGAGGAGCGCAAGCTGCGCAACACGATCGACGACGACGATCGCGTGTTCATCGAGGCCGCGGACATGTTCTTCCTGGCCACGGCCGATGCGGACGGTCACCCGCAATGCTCGTACAAGGGCGGCGAGCCCGGCTTCGTGCGCGTGCTCGACGAGCGGACGATCGCCTTCCCGAGCTGGGACGGCAACGGCATGTACCTCTCCACCGGCAACGTCTTGGTCAACCCGCACGTCGGCCTGCTGTTCATCGACTTCGAGCGGCGGAGTCGCATGCGCCTGAACGGCGTCGCGTCGATCGACGAAGCCGACCCATTGCTCGGCGCCTATCCCGAGACGCAGCTGGTTGTGCGCGTGCGCGCGACCGAGGTGTTCCCGAACTGCCCGCGCTACATCCACGAGTACCGGCTCGTCGAGCGCTCGCGCTTCACGCCGCACGAGGAGTGCGCGACGCCGTCGCCGACGTGGAAGACGCGGGACTGGGCCAGCGACGTGCTCCCGGCCGGCGATCGCGCACTCGACCCCGACACCGAGATCCTCTAGAGGTCGAGCACCCAGTTGTCGGCGCGGCGCACGGCGTGCATGCCGATGCGCTCATAGAACCGCAGCGCGTCCGTCTCGTTCGAGGAGTCGACGCCGAGGCCGACCGTTCGTAGGCCGCGCGCGTGTAGCTCGCGAAACGCCGAGCGAAGGAGCGACTCTCCGAGCCCGCGGCGGCGCCAGCGCGGCCGAACACCAATCGACTCGATCCAGCCGAGAGCCCTGTCGCCAAGATGCTCGGGGAACGGGAGAACGAAGCCGGCAAGATCGGCACCGTCCCAGGCCAGCAGCCAGAGTGAGGGGTCGAAGCCGCGGGCGCCGAGATAGAACTCGCGGAAACGCGATGGGGTCGCGGTGTGGAAGAACAGGTCCGACGCGAATGCTTCGTCGAGCGCTGCGCGGAGCGAATCGGCATCACCGTCGCGATACCCGCGCACCTCGATTCCCACAGGATGCGGCCGCACCTCGGGCGGAAGATCGCCCAGCTCGATCTGCATCGTGCACGCCGAGCGCCACAACCGGTAGCCGCACGCCGCGACGGCATCGACCAGCTCGGGCGTCGAATAGGTCTGCGTGCGCACGCGCGACAGGCCGGCGGCGCGAGCACTCCTCTCCGCCCACTCGAGGAACACCTCCCAGTGGCCCTGCGCCGCCACCTCGAGCGCCACCTCGCCGTTGTCGATCTCGATATCCCCATAGCCAACGATGCGACCATCGACCTCGAGCACGCGGAGAGCGTCAGGCTCGAAATTCGGGTTGCGAGACCAGGAGACGATCTCCGCCGCGTCGATCGGCCGCGCATCGCCGTGCGCAAGCCGGTAGACGGCGACGACCTCGTCAGCGTCGCTCTCGCGCAGGGGCCGCAGAATGTCCGTGCTCACGACGCGCCGAGCTCCTCGTCGAGGCGGGCGAGCCAGCTGGACCCGAGGCCGCTCGCGACGAGAACGTCGCGCCCGTGGGTCTCGGCGACCCACACCGCGTACGCGAGCCTGTCGAGATCGCCCGCGGCAAGAAACACAACGGCTGCCAGGATCCGCTCGGTGCTCTGCTTCTCGGCTTGCACTAACCGCAGCCCGGCGAGGCGGGCGAGAACGTCGTCCGCGGCGTCGCCGGCGAAGTCCCGACGCACCCGCGCCTCGAGCCGCGGTGACACTGGATGGCACGAACCCATTCAGTTACTCGACGCCGTGCTCGATCTGGCGGTCGTACTCGACCTGATCGAAGTTGCCGAGTGACGCCGCGATCAGCCGGTCGTCGCCGAGCGTCCATTCCTCGAACCCGCTGATCCGAACGCGGTTGCCGGTTCCGCCGGGGCCGGTGTTGCGGCCGACGAGCGTCCAGCGGTACTCGGCTGGCTCACCAGGGACGACCTTGTCGAGGAGCACGCGCAGGTCGGGAAACGCAGACATGAACGACTGCGCGGCCTCGGTGATCGCATCCCGGCCAACCGAAGGCGCGCCGCCATTGATCGTGAGCGAACCGTCGACCGCGTAGTGCTCAGCGACGCGCGCGGGCTGCTGGCTACACCACGCGGCCGTGTAGCTCCGTGCGAACTCATGCAGCTGATCTGAGGTTGGCATCGGCTTCTTCCTATGGTTGAAGTGCGCGAGTCACGACGGCGTGGACGAGCATGTCCAGCGGATTGACGAGGTCAGGCGCGTTCGCTTCGTCGCCGAGTAGCAGCGGAATCTCGGTGCAGCCGAGGATGATCCCGTCGACGCTACGCCCCCTCACCTCGTCGACCCCTCGCCGCGCTGCGCTGGCTGAGTCTGCGTTCTCGCGTCCCTCCATCACCTTGAGGATGGCGCTGTCGAGTCGTCCACGCAGGTCGCCCGCAATCGTCTCGGTAGTGAGACCCATCGCCTCCAGCGGCTGTGTACAGACGACCGGGTCGCCGAAGCCGAGGACACCGACACGCCGCCACTCTCGTCGCGGCACTTCGGCCAGAGTCGTGTCAACCATGCTGAGCACCTCGCACCCTGAAACCTGCTCGATTTCCGCCTGGAACAGATGCACGAAGTTTGAGGTGATCACGATGAAGTCAGCCGTCGCGCCGACCTTCGCTGCCGCATCGAGCAGCGCGGGATGCGCGCGCAGCGGTCGCTCCGGTTCCCCGGTCCCGGTCGCGAGAAACGGCCGAAGCCGGTGGTAACAGACGACCAGCGGCGGGTAGCCGCCGTTCCCGTGCTGCGGGACGACCTGCTACGCGACCATGAGCACGCGCGCCTCGAAATCCATCGTCGCCTGAGGCCCCAAGCCGCCAAGGACACCGCTTGTCTTCACACCGGCAACCTAGCGCGCGAGCGGCCGTAGGCGTCCACAGCCCTAGGCGGCAGCCACCGGGTCGGGCCTCACGACGACCGTGTCCGCGATTGGAATGATCTCCGTGATCGGGAGATCCGCGCGCGATGCGTGTTCGCGGCTCTTCTCCGGGCTGGACGCCTCGTAGATGCAGACGGTCCCGAGGCTGCCTGACTCCTCAGCGAGGACGTAGCTTCGGATCCAACGGATGTCATCCGACATCTCGTCGTCACCAACGGTGGTCGATCGGGCGGCCGCCTCCTGTAGATCCTGCGGAGTGCCCCAGCCCTCACGACGGATGATCGCGTACAACGCCATATGACCCTTCCCTTCTGGCGGTGGGACTGCCGGTTGGATCGATGCACCATCAGAACGCTTATCGGTGGAGAAGTCAAATGCCAAGTCCGTTGCCTCGCCGCCGCGCCCGCTGACGTAATCGGGCATCCGCGGTCTAGGATCGCCGGATGCACCGGATTGTGATCCTAGGAGCGGGCTTCGGTGGCCTCGAGCTCGCAACGACGCTGTCGGAGGCGGTTGGCGACGAGCTCGACGTCACGCTGATCGACAAGAACGACGCGTTCTACTTCGGCTACTCGAAGCTCGATCTGATGTTCGGCCGGGCGACACGCGATGCGGTGAAGCTGCCGTACCGCGAGATCGCGAAGCCGGGCGTGCGCTTCCTGCAGGAGACGGTGACCGCGATCGACCCCGAGGCGCGCCGCGTCACCACGGACGCCAGCGTCCACCAGGCCGACATTCTCGTCGTGGCCCTTGGCGCCGACTACGACTACGACGCCACGCCCGGGCTCACCGAAGCCGGGAACGAGTTCTACTCGGTCGCCGGAGCAGAGCGTCTGGCGGAGCTGCTGCCGACCTTCTCGAGCGGCCGGGCGGTCATCGGCGTATGCGGCGCACCGTTCAAGTGCCCGCCGGCGCCGAGTGAAGCCGCCCTACTCCTACACGACTACCTGACGACGCGCGGCGTGCGCGACGCCTGCCAGATCTCGATCGTGATCCCGTTCAAGACGCCAGTACCGCCTTCGCCGGACACATCCGCAGCACTGGTCGCAGCGTTTGCCGAGAGCGAGATCGAGTTCGTCCCGGAGCGCCGTGTTGCAACCCTCGACGCAGGCCGCAGCGTCGCTTTGCTCGACGATGGCAGCGAGCTGCCGTTCGATCTGTTCCTCGGCGTGCCGAAGCACCGCGCGCCCGATGTCGTTCTCGCGAGCGGACTCACCGAAGACGGCTACGTGCCCGTCGACCCGAAGACGCTCGAGACGCGCTTTCCCGGCGTCTACGCGGTCGGGGACGTGGCCACAATCGGCGTGCCGAAGGCAGGTGTCTTCGCGGAGGGCGCGGCACAGATCGTCGCCGCCTCGTTGATCGCGACCTTGCGCGGCGGCGAGCAGCCAGGCGCCTACGGCGGCGCCGGCTCCTGCTACATCGAGTTCGGCGCGGGTCGCGTCGGCCGGGTCGATGTCGACTTTCTCGGCGGCCCGAAGCCGACCGGCACATTCCGCGAGCCGTCCGCGATCCTCGTCAAGGACAAGCACGAGTTCGGCTCCAGCCGCAGCGCGCGCTGGTTTGGCCGCTAGCTCCCGCACAATGGCTGGCAGCTGGATCGAGCCCGTGCGGCTGCTGCTCGAGGCACCGTCGCCTGCCGTGTTGACGACCTATCGGAAGGACGGCAGCGCGCTCGTCTCTCCCGTCTGGTTCCGCTGGCACGACGAAGCATTCGAGGTCGTGATCGCGAAGGGCGATCTCAAGCTGCGCCATCTGGCGGCGGATCCGCGGTGCGCTCTCGTCGTGTTCGAGTCGGTTCGGCCGTTCCGCGGCGTCGAGGTACGTGGCGCGCCGGAGCTCGTCGACTGCGATGTCACCGCTGCGCGAGCGGCGATCGCGGGTCGCTACCTCGGTGTCGCCGACGGCGAGCGGTTCGCGGCCGACCGCGCGTCTAAGCCGGGAGTCTTGCTGCGGCTCGCGGCCGACAATCCGCGCGTGTGGGATCTGTCCGGCATCCTGCCGGCATAGCCGATCCGAACCGCCTCGCAATCCCGCGATCGCTCGACTAGCCTCCCGCGCAACCCACGGGACGAGGAGGACGGCATGGCCGAATTTGTTCGCGTAGTCACGTTCGAAGGCGACGAAGCAGCGCTCGACGGGCTGGTCGCACAGATCAGTTCCACCGATGGCCCACCCGAAGGCATTCCCGCCACCCGGATCACCGTTCTCGCAGACCGGTCAGCCGGGAAGGTCGTGGTCGCCGTCCGCTTCGCCTCCGAAGACGATCTCCGCACAGGGGGCGCAGCGCTCGAAGCGATGAGCCCACCGGCCGCCGCTAGCCTGCGCCGCGTCTCGGTCGAAGCCTACGAAGTAGTGCTCGACCGACAGGCGAACTAGCGTCTTCGCACAATGATCACCGTCGCGAGCAGGCCCAACTCGCTCACGATCAATCCCGCCAGAACGGCGGTCGTCGTGATCGACATGCAAAACGACTTCGGCGCGCCCGGCGGCATGTTCGACCGCGTCTGGCATCGACATCAGTGGCATCGCGGCGGCTGCGGCCACGACGAAGCACCTGCTTGCAGCCTCCCGCGAGGCGCAGCTGCGATCGCCTACGTGACGATGGGCATCCTGCCGATCTGGCCAACATCGGGCCGGAGGGCGGGCCGCACTGGATCAAGCACCTGCGGTTGGGCGCAGGCGAAACGGTCGTCGGAGGCGGAGCGCTCCCAACACGAGCTACGACGAACCCATCAACGCCGTCCCGTCCGTCGTGCACCGCTACACTCGAACATCACACCGCCAGTGCGCACATCGACGACCGCGAGCGCGTGCGAGTCGCGGTGCGGATCAACACCGACCACATAGTCCAACTCATCCGCAAGCATCACTTCCACCTCCAGCCCAGCGTTGGGGGACAACTCCGGTGCCGGTCTGGGGGCGAAAACCGCGGACGGCAGGACTGTGACGGGTCACGCGCTCAAGACGCGGACAGGCTTCTGATCAGGCCAGCACACGGGCGCCAGACCGGCACCGGCCTCCCCGCCCGGACACATCACTCGAAAGACACCCGCGAACGGGGTCATGCGGGAATCGAGTCACAGACGAAGAGCACCGGCGCCACCCTGACCACAGCCCCAGACGGGACACACGCACACTCACAATGCGGGAATGACGCTTGAGGCGGCGAGAGCGGTAGTGTCAACCCAGCCGGCTTAGGCCCGCCAGACGGGGGTGAAGCGGAATGGGTCGAACTTGTTGTAGCCGCGCCGGCCGGGGCCGACGACGAGGTGGTCGAGGACGGCGGCGACGATCGCGTGCTGCCGGGTCAGTGGCAGACCAGCCCACGTCTCGCGTAGCCCGCTGCCGTTACCGACGTGTCCGTTGAGGGCGGTGGTGCGGTTGAGTCGGGAGAGGCGTTTGCGG
>JANYJX010000033.1 GCA_025358355.1 Actinomycetes bacterium
GCGTCGATGGCGCGCAACCTGCAGGCGTTGCTGCCGCTCGTGCACGAGTTCGGGCCGAGTCGGATTGCGTTCTGTACCGACGATCGCGACCCCGAGGACATCGCCGACGGCGGCCATGTCAACGGGATGGTGCGCGACGCGGTGGCGGCCGGGGTCGCGCCCGAGGACGCGCTGCTCATGGCGTCGTTGCATCCGGCGCAGTGGCACGGGCTCGGGCGGCATGGCGCGATCGCGCCCGGGTATCAGGCCGACCTGTTGCTGCTGCCCGATCTCGTGAGCTTCGTGCCTGAACGTGTTTTGAAGCGCGGCCGGGCGCTGGAAGACGCGCCGCGCGCCGAGGTGCCGGAGTGGGTGCGGCAGACCGTGCGGATCCGGCCGGTTGTGGCGGCTGACTTCGCGATCCCGTGGCCTGACGGTGGCCAGGCGCGCGCGATCGGGCTCGTCACCGATCAGGTCGTGACGGAGTCTCTCGTTGTGGAGGCGGTTGTCGTCGCCGGTCGCGCAGTGGCAAGCGCCGAACGCGATCTCGCAAAGATCGCCGTCGTCGAGCGCCACCTCGCGACTGGCCGCGTCGGGCTCGGCTTCGTCTCCGGCTCGGGCTTGCAGCGCGGCGCGCTCGCCTCCACCGTTGCGCATGACGCGCACAACCTCGTCGTCGTCGGCATGACCGACGAGGACATGGCCTTCGCAGTCACGTACCTCGCCGAGGTTGGCGGCGGGATCGTCGCAGTGGAACGAGGCCGCGTGCTCGCCGAGTGCCCGCTCTCGGTCGCGGGGCTGCTCTCGGAGGCGCCGCTCGACACGGTGATTGCGCAGAGCCGCGCGTGCAACGAGGCGGCAGCGGGGCTCGGTTGGTCGGGTGCGACGCCGTTCCTGACCCTGGCGTTCCTGGCGCTCTCGGTGATCCCGTCGCTGAAGATCACCGATCGCGGGCTCGTCGATGTCGACCGCTTCGAGCTTGTGCCGCTCGCGGTGTGAGCGTCCTCGTCTGCCCGGACAAGTTCCGCGGCACGTTGTCGGCGGCGGAGGCCGCGCAGGCGATCGCAGCCGGTCTCCACGAGGCGGGAATCGCCGACACGGTCGAGTTACCGCTCGCCGACGGCGGTGAAGGGACACTCGATGTCCTTCTCGCGGCACGTGGCGGCGAGGTGCACGAAGCGCAGGTCACTGGGCCGGACGGCGGCACGGTCATCGCGCGCTACGGGCTGCTCGCTGATGGCGTGGCGGTCGTCGAGATGGCACAGGCAAGCGGTCTCGCGCTCGTCGCTGGGGCGAACAACCCACTCACCGCGACGACGTACGGCACGGGCGAGCTGATCGCTCTCGCAGAGAGAGCCGGCGCGGCGGCGGTGATCGTCGGCGTGGGCGGCTCGGCCACGGTCGACGGTGGTCGCGGCGCGCTCGATGCGCTCGGCTGGCAGCCGCCGCGCATCCCGATCGTCGTTGCGTGCGATGTCTCAACCGGATTTCTCCATGCGGCATGCGTGTTTGGCCCGCAGAAGGGAGCCGGGCCGGAGGACGTCGAGCACCTTGCCGACCGCCTCCGGAGGTTTGCCAGCGAGCTGCAAGAGCGCACCAGCTTCGACATCCGCGAGATCGCAGGAGCGGGCGCCGCCGGTGGCCTGGCGGGAGGTCTCGCGGCGCTCGGCGCGACGTTGCGGCCGGGGTTCGCGGTCGTCGCCGAAGCGGTCGGCTTCCACAGCGAGGTCGAGCGTGCCACGGCAGTCGTCACAGGCGAAGGCCGGCTCGACGAGACGAGCCTCGCCGGCAAGGTCGTCGGCGAAGTCCTTACCGCCGCCGCGCGTCTTCACCGGGCAGCGGGAGTCGTCGCGGGAGAGGCCGCACCGGGCCTCGAGCACGCGCTTCCGGGAGACCCAAAGCTCGTCGAGCTGACAGCTCTCGCGCGCTCCGTAGACGACGCCCGTGCTCGTGCAGCCGAGCTCGCGACCCAGGCAGCGATCGTGATCGGTGGCCATTTCCAGGCACTTTCGGGCAGGTCGTGAGCGGGGTCGCGACTGGCGTATAGTCGAGCGATCCTTTCCGCCTCGCGCGGGACCGCAAGCTCTCAGGAGGGTCAGATGAAGAAGCGGACTTCGGTGCTCGGCGCGGTGCTCGTCGCGGTCACCGTGACGGCGCTCGTTGCAGCGACGGCCGGCACTGCGGCAAAGCAGGCGACCATCAAGGCAGCCTGGATCTACGTCGCCCCGCACAACGACGGCGGCTGGTCACAGGCACACGACAACGGGCGGCTGTACGTGCAAAAGGCGCTCGGCAGCCAGGTCAAGACGACGTTCAAGGAGAACATCGCCAACGGCCCGCAGCTCGAGCAGACCGTGGCGAGCCTCGTGCGCGACGGCAACAAGATCATCTTCGGGACATCGTTTGGCTTCTTCAGCAAGAAGCTGGCCGCGAAGTACCCGAACGTGCTGTTCGAGCAGGCCACCGGCACCGATCAGGCCAAGAACCTCTCCGAGTACTTCGGCGCCGCGGAAGACACGATCTACCTCTCCGGGATGGCCGCCGGTGCCGCGTCGAAGACTGGCGTCATCGGCTACGTCGTGCCGTTCGCGATCCCCGAGGTGATCCGGCACGCGAACGCCTTCGCGCTCGGCGCGCAGGCGACGCATCCGGGTGCCAAGATCAAGCTGATCTGGACGAACGCGTGGTTCGATCCGACCAAGGAGAAGAAGGCCGCTGAGAGCCTCAAGTCCGCAGGTGCGGACGTCCTCGGTCAGAACGTGGACAGTCCCGCAGCAGGCCAGTACGCGGAGTCCGTCGGCGTCCCGTGGGTCGGTTACGACAACAACGCGAGCAAGTTCGCGCCCAAGTCGTGGCTGACCGCCGCGGTCTACAACTGGGGCCCGTACTACCTCAGCCGCGTGAAGGCCGCGATGGCCGGCACGTGGAAGTCCGGCTTCTACTACGGGAGCATCAAGGACGGCTTCACGAGCCTGGCGCCGTACGGCCCGGGCGTGACCGCCTCGACGAAGGCGCTGATCGCGAAGAAGAAGGCGGCCCTCGTCGCCGGCTCGTTCTACGAGTTCGCCGGCCCGCTGTGGGATCAGAGCGGCAAGCTCCGCGTCGCGAAAGGCAAGAAGCTGAGCGTGACAGACCTGTACGCGATGAACTGGCTCGTCAAGGGCGTCATCGGGAGCCCGAAGGGCTAACGGGCGAAGGTGGGGGCGGCGGCCAGCAGTGGCCACGGCCGCTTCCCCCACCGCCGCTCTCGCAATGAGTCAGGCGACCGATCCGGGGCCGACCGCGGCGATCGCCTGCAAGGGCATTACGAAGCGATTCCCGGGCGTCATCGCGAACGAGGACGTTGACTTCGACGCGCGCGCCGGCGAGGTGCACGCGCTGCTCGGCGAGAACGGCGCCGGCAAGAGCACGCTTTCGAACATCTTCACCGGCCTCTACCAGCCGGACGAAGGCGAGCTCTGGCTGGCCGGTCGGCGCGCCGTGTTCCAGTCGCCGCGCGAGGCGATTGCTGCCGGAGTCGGGATGGTGCACCAGCACTTCCGGCTCGTCGAGCCGTTCACCGTCGCGGAGAACATCATGTTGGGCGACCATCGCGACATCGGCCGCTCGTTCCGCATCCACCCGCGCGAGATCGAGCGCCGTGTGGCCGAGATCGCGGAGCGCTATGGGCTGGCCGTCGATCCGAAGGCGCGGATCTGGCAGCTGTCGGTCGGCGAGCAGCAGCGCGTCGAGATCCTGAAGGCGCTATTTCGCGAAGCGCGCGTGCTGATTCTCGACGAGCCGACTGCAGTGCTGACGCCGCAGGAGGCGAGCTCGCTGTTCGTCACGTTGCGCGCGATGGCGGCGGAAGGGCGGACGGTGATCTTCATCTCGCACAAGCTGCACGAGGTGAAGGCAGTGGCCGATCGGGTGACAGTGTTGCGCGGCGGCCGCTCGGTGGCGACCGTTGAGGCTGCCGATGCGACACCGCAGTCGCTCGCGTCGCTGATGGTCGGGCGGGAGATCGAGGTCAATCGTAGGCGCGAGCGTGGCGGTGAGATCGGCGCCGCGGTGCTCGAGGTGGTGGGTGTGTCGGCCGGCGGCGATCGCGGCCTCGAGGCGCTGCGCGACGTGTCGCTCACGGTGCGAGCGGGCGAGATCGTTGGCGTCGCGGGTGTCGCCGGCAACGGCCAGCGCGAGCTCGCGGAAGCTGTGACGGGCCTGCGTCCGCTGACGCGAGGAAGCGTGCGCGTCGGCGACCGTGTGCTGCGCGGCGGCGATCCGCGCGAGGCGATCCGCGCGGGCGTCGCACACGTGCCCGAGGACCGGCTGCACACCGCGGTCGCGCCAAGCTTGTCGATCGGCTCGAACGTTGTCTTGAAGTCGTATCGCGGCACGACCGTCACCCACGGGCCAATGCTGCTGCTGAAGCGCATTCACGACACCGCCGCGCACCTGATCCGCAGCTACGACGTGAAGGCGCCCGGCACGACGACGCCGGCACGGCAGCTCTCCGGCGGGAACTTGCAGAAGGTGGTGCTCGGCCGCGAGTTTTCGGGCGAGCCGCGCGTGCTGATCGCCGCCTCGCCGACGCGCGGGCTCGACATCGGCGCGATCGAGACCGTCCACCGCTACCTGCGCGAGGCGGCGGATCGAGGCGTCGCGATTCTGTTGATCAGCGAGGACCTCGACGAGGTGCTCGCGCTCGCGGATCGTGTTGCGGTGATGTACGAGGGCCAGATCGTGGGCGAGGTCGACGCCGGTTCGGCGAGCGTCGAGGAGATCGGCCTGCTGATGGCGGGAGGCAGAGCCGCGTGAAAGTGCGCATCGAGCGACGGCTGACGCAGCCGCGCTGGCTCACAGTCGCCGTTCCGGTCGGCTCCCTGACGGCCGCCTTTGGGCTGATCGCGGTGGTCCTGCTCGCGACCGGTCACAACCCGGCGGCGACGTATCGCGATGTCTTCGAGGCCGCATTCGCGGCGAACGGCGCGCTCACGCAGACACTCGTCAACGCGACGCCGTTGCTCTTCACCGGCCTCGCCGCTGCGGCCGCGTTTCGGATGAACCTGTTCAACATCGGCGGCGAGGGGCAGCTCTACTTCGGGACGATCGGCTCCGCGGCAGCAGGCTTGCTGCTCGCGGGTCAGCCGGGGCCGATCGTGATCCCGGCGATGATCGCCGGCGGAATGGCAGCGGGTGCGGCGTGGGCACTCGTTCCGGCTTTCCTGCGGGCGTTTTTCTCGACGAACGAGATCATCACGTCGCTGATGCTCAACTACGTGGCCGGGCTGATCCTCACGTACCTGATCTTCGACAGCCACTCGTACTGGCGCGATTCGGAGTCGGCGAGCGCAGCGGTGTTCCCGGTCGGGAAGGCCCTTTCGGATGCCGCCAGTTGGCCAACAATTGGGTCGAGTGTCGTTGTCCCGCTCGGTTTCTTGATCGGGATCGGCGTCGCGATTGGCATCTGGGTGCTGTACGCGCGGACGCGCTTCGGCTTCGAAGTCCAAGTGATCGGCGACTCGCCGCGGGCCGCGCGCTACGCCGGGATGAGGACGCGGCGGAAGATCCTCGCGGTGATGGCCTTGTCGGGTGCGATCGCCGGCCTTGGCGGCGCGAGCCAGATCGGCGACTTCCGCCACACGCTCGACGCCGACCCAAAGGGCCTGCGCGCGTACGGCTACGGCTACACGGGAATCGTCGTCGCGGCGCTCGCGCGCTACAACCCGTTTGCGGTGGTGCTCGTCGCGTTCCTGCTCGGCGGCCTGCAGAACGCGGGGTCGACGCTGCAGGGGCCGGACTTTCCATCGGGCCTTGTCGGCAGATGCAGGGGATGATCCTGTTCTCGGCGCTCGGCGGCGAGTTGCTCGTCCGCTACCGGCTACGGGTCGGCCGCGGTTTCGGCCGTGGCGCACCGACCGAGGCTGCTTCGTGAACAACAGCATCCTCGTGGTCGTGCTCGCGTCGGGCGTTGCCTATGGCACGCCGTTGCTGTTCGCCGCCCTCGGCGAGTTGCTCGCCGAGCGCTCGGGCGTGCTGAACCTCGGCGTCGAAGGGATGATGTTGGTCGGAGCCGTGATGGGTTTCTGGGCGGTGCAGCGGATCGGCGGACCCGGCGGGATCGCGCTGGTTCTCGCCGTTGGCGTGGCCGCTCTCGCGGGCGCTGCGATCGCGCTGATCCACGCGTTCCTCGTGATCACGCTGCGCGCGAGTCAGATCGTCTCTGGCCTGGCGCTAACGATCTTCGCCGGCGGCGCCGGACTTTCGTCGTACCTCGGCAACGACCTCAACCTGGCTGACGCGCCCGCGCGCCACGCGTTCCAGCCGGTGGATGTCTTCGGGCTGCAGGATGCGCCCGTGCTCGGGCCGATCGTCTTTCACCAGACCGCGCTCGTCTATGTGTCGTGGGTGTGTGTGGTTGCGGTCGCGCTGTATCTGCGTCAGACGCGACCGGGGCTGAACGTCCGCGCGGTCGGTGAGTCGCCGCAGGCCGCCGATGCGGTGGGGATCAACGTTGCTCGCTACCGGTACGCGCACACGCTCGCCGGCGGCGCGTTCGCGGGGGTCGGAGGCGCGTGTTTTAGCTTGGCGCTCACGCCGCAGTGGGTCGACGGGCTCACAGGTGGTGCGGGCTGGATCGCGATCGCGCTAGTGATTTTCGCGTTCTGGCGGCCGGATCTCTGTCTGGTCGGCGCGTACTTCTTCGGCGCGTTTCAGGCGTTGCCGTTCGCGCTCCAGGCGCGCGGAGTGACAGTCGCGCCCGAGCTCTTCCAGGCGCTGCCGTACGTGATGACGGTCGTCGTGCTGGTTCTCGTTTCGTCCGGGATTGCGAAGCGACGGCTCGGCGCGCCGGGCGCGTTGGGCCTGCCGTATGTGCGGGAGGAGCGGTAGTGGAGGTTCTCACGCCGCGCTCTCTGGACGACGCGTTACGGCTGAAGGCCGAGCTGCCGGCCGCGCGCTTCGTCCAGGGCGGGACGGATGTTCTCGTGGAGCTGAACTTCGACCGCTCGCGTCCGGCGGCGCTGATCAACCTGAACGAGGTCGCAGAATTGCGCGGCTTCCTGCGTGAGAACGGGGCGCTCGTGCTCGGCTCGGGGCTGACGTATGCGGAGTTGATGCAGCCGGAGCTCGCGACCGCGCTGCCGGCGCTTGCCGAGGCATCGCGGACGGTGGGGTCGCCGCAGATCAGGAACCGCGGCACGATCGGCGGCAACCTCGGCACAGCCTCGCCAGCGGGCGATGCTCTGCCGCCGCTCCTCGTCGAGTCGGCGCAGGTCGAGATCGCGAGCGTGCGCGGCCGGCGGGCGCTTCCCTTGGCCGAGTTCCTCGTCGGTCCGAAGCGGAACGCGCTGGAGCCCGACGAGCTCGTCGTCTCGATTCGGATCTCGCCGAGCGGTTCACGCCAGACGTTTATGAAGGTCGGTCCGCGAAACGCGATGGTGATCGCGGTCTGCTCGCTCGCGCTCTCCGTCGATCGCGAGCGCGGCGAGCTGCGCGCCGCGTTCGGGTCGGCCGGTCCGGTCACCGGTCTCGTCACGGCACCACTGGACGAGGCCGAGCGCTTTCCCGCCGCCGTCGCGGCCGCGGCCAGCCCGATCGACGACGTGCGCGGAACGGCCGCCTACCGCCGGCATGCGCTGCGTGTGCTGACGGGGCGGGCGTTGGAGCGGTGCCTCGCTTGAGGATCTCGCTGACGATCAACGGCGAGCCGCGCGAGACCGACGTCTGGGGCGGCGAGAGCTTGTTGTACGCGCTGCGCGAGCGGCTCGACTTGCCCGGCTCGAAGAACGCGTGCGAGCAGGGCGAGTGCGGCTCGTGCTCGGTCCTGCTCGACGGCGTTCTCGTCTGCTCGTGCCTCGTGCTTGCAGCGCAAGCCGATAGTC
This sequence comes from Actinomycetes bacterium, assembly GCA_025358355.1. Taxonomy (GTDB): domain Bacteria; phylum Actinomycetota; class Thermoleophilia; order Gaiellales; family Gaiellaceae; genus Gaiella. The sequence continues at coordinate 7,842 of JANYJX010000033.1, forward strand.
ACGAGGTCACGACGGTCGAAGGACTCGGCGCAGCGGACGACTTGCATCGCGTGCAAGAGGCGTTCGTCGCAGCCGGCGCCGTCCAGTGCGGCTTCTGCACGCCGGGGCTCGTCGTCGCAACAGCCGACCTGCTCGAGCGGGTTCCGGCGCCGTCCGACGACGAGATCCGCGAAGCACTCTCCGGCAACCTCTGCCGCTGCACCGGCTACCAGAAGATCTTCGACGCGGTCCGCCTTGCCGCTGGGATCGACGCATGAGCGCGACGAGACCCAAAATCAAGGCGCGACCACCGACAAGGCCTCGCCTGGGCAAGATCGGCGAGAGCGTCCCGCGATCCGACGGCACACCCAAGGTGATGGGCGAGTTCGCATACGCGAGCGACCTGCACGCCGCGGACATGCTCTGGGGGCACACGCTGCGTAGCCCGCACGCGCACGCACGCATCGCCGAAATCGATATCTCGCAGGCGGTTGGGATGCCGGGCGTGCACGCGGTGCTGACCCACGCGGACGTGCCGGGAAGGAAGACGTACGGGCTCGAGTTCACCGACCAGCCGGTTCTCGCGATCGACCGCGTCCGATACTTCGGCGAGCCGGTCGCGGTCGTCGCAGCCGAGCATCCGGAGCAAGCGCGCCGGGCGGCCGAGGCGATTCGCGTCGTGTACGAGCTGCTCGAGCCGGTCGCCGATCCGGAGCGCGCGACCGAGATGGAGCCGCTCCATCCCGATCGCCCGACGATGGGCCATGGCTACCGCGACGACCCGCGGTCGAACGTTGTGCGCCACATGGTGATCCGCCACGGCGACCCGGAGACAGCCGGCGATGTCACGGTCGATGGCGTGTACGAGGTCGGCAGCCAGGATCAGGCGTTCCTTGGCCCCGAGTCCGGTCTCGCGATCCCCGACGGCGAAGGTGGCGTCGATATCTACGTCGCGACGCAGTGGCTCCACGTCGACCGTGATCAGGTCGCGCCGTGCCTTGGCCTCACTGTAGAGCAGGTGCGCGTCCATCTTGCCGGCGTCGGCGGCGCGTTCGGTGGCCGCGAAGACCTCTCGATGCAGATCCACGGTGCATTGCTCGCGCTGCACACGAACCGGCCGGTGAAGTTCGTCTACAACCGCGAGGAGTCGTTCACCGGCCACGTCCATCGGCACCCCGCGAAGATCTGGTGCGAGCATCGCGCGACGCGTGACGGGCGAATCACCTGCGTTCGCATGCGGATCCTGCTCGACGGCGGCGCGTACGCGTCCAGCTCGACCACCGTCACCTCGAACGCCGCGTCGTTCGCTCTCGGGCCATACCGGGTTGACAACGCGCTGATCGAGTCGACGAGCGTCTACACGAACAATCCGCCGTGCGGCGCGATGCGCGGCTTCGGCGCGGTGCAGACGTGCTTTGCGGCTGAGGCGCAGATGGACAGACTCGCCGCCGAGCTCGGCATCGACCCGGTCGAGCTGCGGCTGCTGAACGCGCTCGCGCCCGGCGACTACCTGCCCACCGGCCAGCTGATCGACGGCGCGCTCCCCACCGCTGAAGTGATCAGGCGCGCTGCTGCACTCGAGCCGCCAGCGCCGGAGGGCTTCCCTCGAGACCCGATCCGTCTGCCCGGCGGCGCCGGCAACACGACGCGCGGTGCCGGGGTCCACCGAGGCGTCGGCTTCGCGGTCGGGTTCAAGAACATCTGCTACTCGGAGGGCTTCGACGACTCGTGTGCCGCGCGCGTGCAGCTCTACGCCGACGGCAGCGCGACCGTCCACTGCGCCGCCACCGAGGTGGGCCAGGGCGTGACCGATGTGATCCTGCAAGTCGCGCGCACCGAGCTCGGCACCGACCGCATAACGCTGGCTCCGCACACGACGGCAACGGTGGGCTCGGCCGGTTCGGCGTCGGCGTCGAGACTCACGTGGATGGTGTCCGGCGCCGTTCGCGACGCCTGCCGCGCCGCCCTCGAGGAGCAGGAGCGCCGCGAGGGAGGCGAGGTCGATGTCGAGCGCGTCCACCACCATCGCCCGACGACACCGCTTGATCCCGAGACCGGCCAGATCACCGGCGAGCGGGCGCACGTCGCCCTCGCGGTGGCCGCGATGCGTGCCGTCGTCGAAGTCGACATCGACCTGGGCCTGACCCGAGTCGTCTGGGTCGGTACCGCGCAGGACGTCGGCAAGGCGATCAACCCGCAAGCCGTCCACGGCCAGATCGAGGGCGGCACCGCGCAGGGACTCGGGCTCGCGCTGATGGAGGAGATCCAGACCCGCGACGGGCGGATCGTCAACGCGAGCTTCACCGACTACCTCATCCCGACCGCGCTCGACATGCCTCCGGTCACCGTCGTGCTGGTCGAGGATCCCGAGCCGGATGCCCCCTACGGCGCGAAGGGTGTCGGCGAGCCGCCAGCAATCGTCTCGGTTGCAGCGATAGCGGCAGCTGTGCGAGACGCCACGGGGAGAGCGCTAACGCGAGTCCCAATTCGCGCGGACGACATCTGCCTCTAGCGACGACACCCTCGCGCAGGCGGAGGTTTTCGTCGTTGGCTTCGGCTGTCGCTCGGAACGTCCCTGTCTGGGGCGTAGAGTCAAGCCCTACCGAAAGAGAGGTTGAGGATGGCTGTTGGAATACGCATCAAGCTCCCGGGGATCACTCAGAAGCAGTTCGATGAGGGTCACGACCACATCAATCCTGATCGGACGCCGCCGAAAGGGCTCATCTTTCACGCGTCTGGGCCGATCGATGGTGGTTGGGGGATCATTGACTTCTGGGAGTCCCGCGAGGACTTCGACGCCTTCTCGGTGCGGATCACGGAAGGAATGGCAGCGGCGGGCGTCCAACCGCAGGGGCCGCCCGACATCAAAGAGTTCCCTGTCCACGAGATGATTCACGCCTAGCGCCGACTGACAAGCGGCGACGGGTATCGCGCAGTCGGTGTCCCGTCGCCGCTGCGGAATCACGAAGCCTCCGGCTCAAGGGACTGTGAGACTCGGTGGGCTGGTCGGTCTGGGTTCGTTGCCAGCCTGGTGTCGTGCTGCTGCTTGTGACTCGTCAGATGACTGGCCGCCTTCGGGTGTGTCTTGGGAATGATTTGTCCGAGTGGCAGGCGGGACGAGCATGTGCTCGTGGTTGTGGTCGCGTCGACGGGCGCGGTTGTGGCGCAGCGGTCGGTGCCCGCGACAGCGCGCGGGTACGCGCGGGCGCTGTCGTTCGCGGACGAGCACGCCGCGGGCCGGCGTGTGTGGGCGGTCGAGGGGCGGGTCATTACCGTGACGGGCTTGCTCGTCATCTGAGCGGCCGCGGTGCGACGGCGCTCGAGGCGGGGCGCGGCCCCCGCAATGAGCGGCGGCTGCAGGGCAAGGACGACCAGCTGGACGCGGCCCGTGCGGCCCGGACGGTGCTCTCCACAGAGACGCCGGCGCTGCCGCGCGAGGGGCAACGACGGGAGGCGCTGCGGCTACTGATGGTCGCTCGCCGGAGTGCCGTCGATGTTCGCCGGGAAGCGCTCGTGCAGCTACGCAGCGTGATCGCGACCGCACCCGACGAGCTCCGCGACGAACTGCGAGGGCTGCCTGTCGGGCGGCTGCTCGAGCGTTGCGGCCGCTTCCGCCGCTCGAGCTCACGCACCCCCGGCGCGGATGCCACGACGCTGGTGCTGCGCACACTCGCCCGACGTATCCAGGCCGTGACCCTCGAAGCAGCGGAACTCCAGTCCGAGATCCTCGCTCACGTGCGGGCGCTCGCACTGAGGCTGCTCGACGAGCCCGGTGTCGGCCCGATCGTGGCGGCCCAGGTGATCGTCAGCTGGTCTCACAAAGGCCGCGTCCGCTCCGAAGCCGCCGTCGCCAGGCTCGCCGGCGCCGCACCAGTCCCCGCCTCCTCAGGCGAGACGACCCGGCAGAGGCTCAGCCGCGGCGGCGACCGGCAGCTCAACCGCGGCCTCTACACCGTGATCCTCCACCGCCGATTCCACGACCCCGCCAACAGGGACTACATCGTCCGCCGGGTCGCTGAAGGCAAAACCCGTAGAGACGCCACCCGGCTCCTCAAGCGCTACCTCGCCCGCCACCTCTACCGCGTCCTCAACAGCAGCATCATTCCCGAACTCAGGCGCACGCGAGCGTCCTAACGCCTCTGTGCGCATTCTGCGAGCTAAGCCCCCGCGCCGGCCGGATGCTCCTGCCGGATCACGACCGCGACCGAGCAGAGCACGATCAGCGCGCCACCTCCGATCCGCCACGAGACTCCCTCGTGCAGCACGACGACGCCGAGCAGGATCGCTACCACCGGATTCACGTACGCGTACGTCGCGACCGTCCCGATAGGCACGTTGCCGAGCAGCCACACATACGCGGTGTAGCCGACGAGCGAGCCGATCAGGACGAGATACACGAGCCCGCCGATCGACCGGCCCGACCACGTCGCGGGATCGAGTGAACCGCGGTCGGCCAGCACGAGACCGAGCGGCAGCAACAGGAGACCGCCGGCGGTCATCTCGATTGCCGTCGCGACCAGCGCATCGTCTGGCAACTTCAGCCGGGACGAGACAAACGAGCCGGTCGCCCAAACACACGCCGAGCCGAGAACCACCAGCAGCCAGCCGAGGCTCGTATGCCCGCTCGGCCGCACGAGCAGCGCGATTCCACAGAAGCCGGTGCCGACGCTTGCGAGCGCCAGTAGCCGCGGACGGTCACCAGCGGCCGCCCGGAACAGCAGGATCCACAACGGCACGGAAGCGATCAGCAGCGAGGCGAGCCCGATCGGTACGTGTCGCTCGGCGAGGAACAGCATCCCGTTCGCGCTCAGGAGCAGGACACCGACGAGGCACGCGGCTAACAGCTCGGCTCGCGCGATCCGGAACGCGGCCCGGCCCTTCCGCCACACGACCCACCCGGCGAGCAGCGCGCCCGCAGCCACGAACCGCTCACCGGCGGCGAAGATCGCCGGGATCGTCTCACCGGCCAGCTCGATCCCCAAGTACGTCGAGCCCCAGATCACATAGACGGCCGCCAGCGCTGCCCACGCACGACTACTCAACGCTTCAACGTCAGCGCTGCGCCGGCCGTGAGCAGCACGAGGCCCACGATCCGCGTCAGGCTGACGGGCACGGCGGCGACGCCGAACCAGCCGAAGCGGTCGATCAAGGTCGCCAGCCCGAACTGCGCCGCGATCAGGACGGCAGTCGTTGCGACGACGCCGATCCGCGGGCCGGCAATCGTGATCGATAGGACGATCAGCGCGCTCATCAGCCCGCCGAGCAGCAGCCACTTCGGCCCGCTGAAGCCGGCGCGGAGCCCGTCGAGGCTGCGCCGCGCGATGAGGAGTACGACGAGTGCGGTTGTCGCCGCTACGACGACCGCGCAGGCGAGCGCCTCCAGGCTGCCGACGCGTTCGCTCAGCCGCCCTTGAACCGCGATCTGCACCGCGCCGCCCAGCCCAGCGACGAACGCGACACCCGCGGCAACTCCGGTCGATCCCACAGAGCGACGCTATACGCTCCGGCCAAGACGCGGTGATCTGTTACGAATCTCGTCGTGGCACGCATCGCGCTTCAGCTCTACACGGTTCGCGAGGACTGCGAGCGCGACTTCGAGGGGACGCTGCGCGCGGTCGCCGAGCTCGGCTACGAGTGCGTCGAGCTGCACAGCCTGTTTACCCATTCGGCCGAGCAGGTTCGCGCGTGGCTCGACCAGAACGGGCTCGACCTGTGCGGGCGACACGTCTCGCTCGACGCGATCGAGAACGAGCTGCCGCGGCTCGTCGCGGACGCCGAGATCCTCCGCACGAAGCGCACCGCTCTCGCGTGGATCGAGCCGCCGACAACCGCCGCCGAAGCCGACGCCGTGGTGGCGCGCCTCGGCCGCATCGCCGCAGCCACGCACGCGGTTGGCCTCGACTTCGGCTTCCACAACCACGACGGAGAGCTGCGTGTGCTCGACGACGGGCGCTCGTTCCTCGATCGACTGACCGACCAGCCGTTGTTCCTGGAGCTCGACCTCGGCTGGGTGTGGTGGGCCGGTGTCGATCCGGCCGAGCTGCTCGTCCGCCTGGCCGGCCGCTCGCCGCTCGTGCATGTCAAGGACTTCCCGACGCGCGACGAGCCGGCCGTCTCGTGCCCGGTTGGCGAGGGCGTCGTCGGCTACGAGCGCATCGTCCCGGCCGCCGTAGCGGCAGGCGTCGAGTGGCTGATCGTGGAGCAGGACGAGACGCAAGGGCCTGCGCTCGACTCGGCGGCGCGCTCGATCGCGGGCCTGCGCCCGATGCTGGGCACCGCGTAGCGATGCCGGCGCGGGTCGGCATCGTCGGCTGCGGCGTCATCAGCGACCACTACGCGAAGAACGCCGCCGCGTTTCCTTCGTTCGACATCGTCCTCAATATCACGCCGCCGGTCGCCCACTTCGAGATCACGCGCCAGGCGCCCGCGGCTCGCAAACACGTCTACTCCGAGAAGCCGCTCGCCCTGACGATCGCCGACGCGAGCGGACTCGTCGCCGAGGCCGAGCGCAACGAAGTTCGCCTCAGCTGCGCGCCCGACACGTTTCTCAGCGGCGCGTTTAAGGCGGCGCGCGCGGTGCTCGACTCAGGGCAGATCGGCGAGCCGCTTTCGGTCAGCGGCGCGATGTTCGGCGCCGGCCACGGGGATTGGCGCGATCTCCCATTCGTCGCGCTCGGTCGGCAGGACGCACGAGGAATCGGGCTGCACGACCTGGTCGAGGCGATAGCCGAGGCGCGGCCGCTTCGCGCGTCGGCAGATCTCGCGTGCCACGTTGTCGATGTCGCGCGCACGATTCTCGCCGCGGCCGAGGCTGGCGACACGCTCGCCGTCGGCACGACCATCGAGCGGCCCGCAAACGACGATCGCGCCGGGTAAGCGATGCCGAGCGTCGTCACGAGCCGGGCGGGTGCCGTGCTGACGATTGCGCTCAACCGGCCCGAGGTCTACAACGCATTCAACCGGGAGCTGCACTCTGCGCTCCACCACGCACTCGGCGAAGCAGCCGCCCCGGAGATCCGCGCGGTCGTGATCACCGGCGCCGGCAAAGCGTTCTGCGCGGGACATGACCTGAAGGAGTTCCAGGAGCTTTCGGGCTCGGTACGCGACGTGCTGGAGGAGAGCTACCACCCGAACGTGCGCCGCATCCGCGGTCTCGAGAAGCCCGTGATCGCCGCGGTGAACGGAGTCGCGGCCGGGGCCGGGCTGTCGCTCGCGTGCGCCTGCGACATACGGCTCGCGTCGGCGGCGGCCGCGTTCGTCCCGGGGTTCGCCGGCATCGGCCTGGTTCCCGACGCCGGCGGCACGTGGTTCCTCGAACGGCTACTCGGGTATGCGCGCGCGTTCGAATGGATGAGCTCCAACCGGCGGCTGGCCGCCGACGACGCGCTCGAGTGGGGGCTGGTGTCAGCGGTCCTGCCCGAGGACGACTTCGCCGCGGGTGTCGCCGAGACTGCCTCTCGCTGGGCTGCCACACCGACGCGCGCGGTTGCCTTCGCGAAGCGGTTGTTCGAGCACGCGCACCACGCGTCGCTCGAAGAGCAGCTCGCACTCGAGGCCGAGCTCCAGCAACAGGCGATCCAAACAGCCGACTTTCGCGAGGGCGTGGCTGCGTTCCTCGAGAAGCGGCCACCGCGGTTTACCGGCTCGTGACCGTCGAGACCGTCGACTACCACGCGGGCGGCGAGCCATTCCGCATCGTCACCGTTGGCGTCGAGCCACTGCGCGGCGAGACGATCCTTGACAAGCGCCGCGACGCGCTGGCTCGTTTCGACGATGTCAGGCGCTTGCTTGTGAACGAGCCGCGCGGCCACGCCGACATGTACGGCTGCTTCACCTGCAAGCCAAATGACGCAGGCGCCGACCTTGGTGTCGTCTTCTTCCACAACGCCGGCTACTCGACCGCGTGCGGCCACGGCACGATCGCGCTCGTCACGTGGGCGCTCGACGAGGGCATCGTCGAGCGGCGCGAGGGCGACAACCGTGTGGTCGTCGATGTTCCCTCGGGCCGACTGGAGACCGTCGCGTGCGTCGAGGGCGGCAAGGTGCGCTCGGTGCGTTTTTGCAATGTGCCGTCGTTCATCTGGGCGCGCGGCCTACGCGCGCGCGGCAGGGAGGTCGACGTGGCGTTCGGCGGCGCGTTCTACGCGTCGTGTCCAGAACGCGTCGAGCCGGGCGAGTTGCCGCGGCTGATCGAGCTCGGCCGCGCGATCAAGAGCGACCTTGAAGCAGCGCAGGAGTTCGTCCACCCACTCGAGCCCGAGCTGCGCGACATCTACGGCGTCATCTTTTGGCAACCCGATCCCGGTGAGCCACGGACCCAGCGGAACGTGACGGTCTTCGCCGACGGTGAGGTCGACCGTTCACCCTGCGGCAGCGGCACTTCGGCGCGGCTCGCGTTGCTCGACGGCTCGGGCGAGCTGCGCCGCGGCGACGAGCTACGTCACTTATCGATCGTCGGCAGCGAGTTCCGCGGGCGCGTTGTCGGCGCGACCGAGGTCGCGGGCCGCGCCGCAGTTGTCACAGAGGTCGAAGGCAGCGCGTACCGCACCGGCCGGCATGTGTTCGAGCTAGATCCCGACGACCCGCTCGGCACGGGCTTCCTGCTGCGCTAGCTCTCAGCCCCATTTGGGTAGCGGTTGGTGAGCAGCATGATGTATGCCGAGGTCTGCGCTGCCCAACGCATCGCGAAGATCCCGAGGTTTTCGAGCGGTGCAGGCATTCGTCCAAGGGTAAGCGACGCAAACCAGCCAAAGAACCAGACCATCAAAAGCAAGTACGTCAGCGGGTAGTTCAGGAGCATCGCCGGAAACCCAAGCAGGCCCCTGAAGAAGATGCCCCACCGCCGTTGCTTTGCGGCCGGGTCGATCTCCAGATCCACGGGGTACGTGCCCCCTGAGCCGAACGGGGGAAACGGGCTCGCGAGACCCAGGTAGAACGCGCTGACGCGTGTTGAGTAGCGCTGGTACGACGCGAGGAAGTTGTGGAGCGCGTTGGGGACCCGCCCAAGAATCAAGCCCGCGAACCACGCGATGATCCAGACCACCAATACGGGGATGCCCCACAGGAAGAGGAAGACCCAGTGCGGCAACGTGAGCAGGTTGCGGAAGAAGACGGTCAATCGCGAGCGGCGCCGGTCGTCGTTGTTGATCAGACGAATGGGGTGGATGTTCGCCGCAGGAATCTTGGGAGGGATCTCGGAAGGGATCTCGGACACGCGCGCTGCCTCCTCGTCGGGATATCAGCGGCGGAGTTCGGCGCAGCCCGCCTTGTCCCTTCCGTAACTAACTCGGGCTAGCCGAGCAGCGCGAGGATCTCGGCGTTGTCCGGGTAGCGTCCTTCGTTCTGCTTCGAGAACAGCAGGCTGCCGTCGGCGACAACATCGAACTGGCTCCGCCCGCCTGGCACGTCGACGCCTGTGTGTCGCCCCGTCGCGGCGATTGCGGCCGCGAGACTCGCGGCCCGTGTGTCGTACCCACTTCAGATCGGGCAGTAGAAGATCTCGACTCTCACATTCGGGAGCCTACCCCTCCATGCGCCAGTGGAGCCAGACGCTCGCGAGCGGCAACGTTGCGATTGCGAGTATCGTGCCCGCGACGAGCGATCCGGCGAGGAGGCTCGCCCGCAACGCCGATCCGGGGACGCGTTCGTGCTTGCGCAGGTCGGCGGTGGCGAGACGCGAGACGCGCAGGAGATGGCCGAGAACGTGCGCGCCCGTCGCGGCGAGCCACGTGATGAAGCTCGCCTGGTGCAGCGGCAGGACGAATCGTGTTCCCGGGCCCAGCGCGATGAGGAGGATGCCGCTCGCGAACAGCGCGAGGGTCGAAGCGACAACGAGCGGCGCGAGCAACCGCAAGAGCGGAGCCGGAGCGCCCTTCTCCCGGAACGCGCGGCTGCCGGCGTAGTAGCGCGCGAGGCGGTAGCCGGTGCTTGCGAGCTTGAGCGCGACCGGCGGCACGAGCAGCACCCCGACGAAGATGTGCGTCGAGAGCAGCGGTTGCAGGAAGAGGACCGTCACCCCCTCGACGGCGAGGAGCACGATCAGGACGACGCCGGTCATCGCCGTGAGTCGCTCGTTGCCGGTTGGTCCTCCGAGGCGGCGGCGCACGTTGAGATTCGACATGGTGCGATTCGAGCGCGGCGAGATGAGCCGTTCGTGAGAACCGCGTTCAGCGGTGTCTCGAGCCGGCAGACACGTCCGCCGCGGCCAATGTCCTTGCTCTGACCCCGGACGCGGCCCGTTGGGCCAGTTCGGCAACCAGCTCGCGGCGCGTAGCATCGGGCCATGGCTCGAGGCCTCCTCATCGTCAACCCGTACGCGAGCCGCGTCACGATGGAGCGGGTTGCGGAGATCTGCGTTGCGCTCCCCGGCGACGTCGAGGTCAGGCTCACGGAACGGCGCGGCCACGCCACGGACATCGCCCGCGAAGCCACGACCGGAGGAGACATCGACGCGCTCTACATGTTCTCCGGCGACGGTGGCTTCAACGAAGTTCTGAACGGCGTCGACGGCACGATCCCGGTCGGCTTCCTCCCCGGCGGCAACACGAGCGTCCTCTCCCGCGCGCTCGGCCTACCGCGCGACCCGTTGCGCGCCGCGCACCAAATCGCGGCAGGGAAGACGCAGCGCATCTCGGTCGGCAAAGTCAACGGCCGCAGGTTCGGCTTCAGCGCGGGGATCGGCTTCGACGCCGAGCTCGTTCGCGCGGTCGACGCGCTCGGCCGCCGCGTCGACGGGAAGCGCGCGGGCGACATTGCCTTCTGCTGGATCACCGCGCGCACACTCGCCAAGCACCGCGGTCGCTACGACCCAATGCTCGAGCTCGAAGGCCACGGCCGCGCCGCGCTCGTCCTTGTCGCGAACTGTAACCCGTACTCCTACGCCGGGCCGATCCCGCTGAAGATCGCGCCCGAGGCGGAGTTCGGGCTGGGGCTGGACATCGTCGCACCGACGCAGGTTGGGCCGCTCGATATCGCGAGGCTGATGCGTTACATGGTGCGCGGCAAGGGTCAGCGGAACGCGTCGGACGTGATCTACCTCCACGACTGCGACCGGCTTGTCGTCCGCTGCGATAGCCCGCAGCCGCTCCACGTTGACGGCGAGGATCTTGGAGATGTCGGTGAAGCCGTCTTCGAAGCCGAACGCAACGCCATTTCGGTCCTTGTCTAGCTGGCGTGCGATGATTACCCACATGAGTGACCCGACCCCGCCCTGGCGGATCGCCGGCGCGTACTTCGAGTCGTGCAACTGTGACGCGATCTGCCCGTGCCGGATGGTCGGCGGCAAGCCCGGAGGGCGGTCGACGTCCGGCGTCTGCTTCGGCGTCCTCTCGTGGCGTATCGACGATGGGCACCTCGGCTCGGTCTCGCTGGCCGGGCTGAACGCGGCGCTCGTCGTCCGCTACGACGACGACGAGCCGGGCTCACCGTGGCAGTTCAACATCCACATCGACGAGCGGGGCGACGCCGAGCAGAGGAAGGTGCTTGCCGATCTGCTCACCGGGAAGCTCGGCGGGAAATCGGTGCTCGGGCTGCCGTGGCTGCGCAAGCCGAGCGAGTTGCTCAGCGTCAAGACGAGCCGGATCGAGATCACGCACGGCGACGACCACGAGCTGCGGATCGGCGAGACAGTGGAGTTGCGCGCCTCGCGCCACGTTGCGACGGACGAGGTCGTCTCGTGCGTCATCCCGGGCCACGACCACCCGGGGACGGAGCTCTACGCCGACACGTTGAGCGTCCACGATGGGCCGTTCGAGTGGGAGCTCACCGACCGGTGCGCGTTCGTGACCGACTTCGAGTACCGCTCGGACGCCTAGCTCTCGCGATGGCCTACGAGTTCAAGCTGCCCGACCTCGGCGAAGGCCTGATCGAGGGCGAGGTCGCGCGCTGGCTCGTGGCCGAAGGGGACACGATCGCGCAGGACGAGCCGCTCGTCGAGATCCAGACCGACAAGGCGACCGTCGAGATCCCCTCGCCTGCGGCCGGCACGGTCCTACGAATCCTCGTTGCCGAGGGCCACGTCGCCCCGGTTGGTGCTGTCCTCGTCGTGATCGGCGACGAAGGCGAACAGCTGCTGCGGTCGGTCGATGACGAGCCAGGCATGGTCGCGCAGCCGGATCCTGATGTTCAACAGGAGACCGAGCTGTCGGTTGTCCCGACCGAGCCGGTGGCGGCGGTTCGCGCGACCCAAGCGGCGCGGCAGCTGGCGCAGCAGCTCGGCGTCGACCTCGCGACGGTCGGTGGCTCGGGGCTCGATAGCCGTGTCACCGAGGAAGACGTCCGCGCGGCCAGCCCGTCGCAGCCGGTCAGGGAAGGCCGCCGCGAGCCGGTGCGCGGCATCCGCCGCCTGATCGTCGAGCACCTCACGACGTCGCACCGCGAGATCCCCGCGGTGACCTTCATCGAGGAGTGCGACTTCACCGGCATCGACCACGCGATGCTCGTGCCGAGGACGCTGATGGCGACGGCCGCCGCGCTGGCCGAGTTTCCGGAGCTGAACGCCCGGCTCGAAGGCGACGAGATCGTGTACCTCGATCGCTACGACCTCGGCCTCGCTGTCCAGACCACGATGGGGCTCGTTGTGCCTGTTCTTCGTGGTTGCGATGGCGCGTCGGCCGAGGAGCTGCTCACGGAAATCGTGCGGCTTGCGGAGTCGGCGCGCGCCGGCACGCTCAAGCCTGACGAAGTGCGCGGCTCGACCTTCACGGTGACGAGCGCAGGCAAGCTCGGCGGGCTGTTCGTGACGCCTCTCGTCAACTATCCGGAGGTCGCGATCCTCGGCCTGCATCGGATCGCGCCGCGGCCGGTTGTGCGTGATGGCGAGGTTGTGATCCGCGAGATGGGGAATGTCTCGGTCACGTTCGACCATCGCGTCGTCGACGGTGCGCGAGCGGCAGCGTTCTGTCTCGACGTGATCGCCCGGCTCCAAGCCGGCTAGCTGTGAGACCGATCACGTTTGCTGTCGCCGGCCGCGACGAGGAGCGCACACTTGCGATTGCGCTGCGGCAGGCGCCCGACGCGGCTCGGCCGGGCGGTTGAGCGTTGCGCGACGCGTGGCTGGAGACAGGCGCCGATATGATGATCGCCAGGTTCGACTGGCCGGAGCGCCGCGAGTTCAGCATTGGGCAGGCGATCTTCGGGCCGCTGCTGAGCACGCTCCTTTCCGAGCACCTCGACGCTGTGAAGGAACCCGCTGGACGGCTTTCGCCTCATCGACACGTTGTTCCCGCTCGGCGAGCTGCCGCCGGGTTACGGCCTCGAGTGTCACCTCATCCTTCACGTGGCCGGCCAGGGTGGGCGGGTCGAGGGGGGCGGAGATCGGCACCGACCACGGGCCTGCCGTGTATGGGCCGACGATGGCGCAGGACGTCAGCGCAGCGATTCTCGATGTTGCGGAGAGCCAAAGGCGGATCGCGCCTGCCGCGCGGGGCGGGTGGGACGCTTGGGTGGCGCCGGTGCCGGCTGTGATCGCGACGCTGGCGACGGTCGGCGCGGCTCGTCTCGATACCTACCGCGAGGATTGCGCGATCGGCCTCGCGCGGCAGTTGTCGCTCGGCGTGCCAGAGCGCGAGCGCGTCGCAGCCACGGTCGAGCGCCTCAGCAAGCTCCTCGTTGCCAGCGAGCTTCGCCGTGGCCCGGGCCGTGACCGCGAGTGCAGGATCGCCACTCTCGATGCTTGCCGTGAACAGCCCGGCGCGCGCCGCAGTGAGCAGGCGGGCGAGCGTCATGACGTGTGGCGGCGTGTCGCAGAGCGCTAGATAGCGGCGCGTCGGCCGCCCGGGCGAGTGCAGTCACGTCGCGTGCTCCACCGTCGACCAGCCGACCAGCCGAGGAGCTCGGGGAACGCCGCCGTGCCGCGACCATTGAGGAGCGCTCACGACACCGGGTCGCTGGCTCACGCCCATGTATGGCGCCTCGCGCTCGGTCGCGACCCCGACGGCAACTGAGAGCACCTGCGCCAGCTCCTCGAGCCCTAGACTCACCGCGCCTACACTCCAGACGATGGGTGCGTGGTACACGATTGGGCTTGCGCTTGGCGTCGGGGTTGGCGCCGGCGTTCTCGCGGCGGGCTTGCTCGCACGCGGAGTTCCGGGGATCGTTGTCGCCGCAATTGGCGGTGCGCTGACCGGGGCGCTCGCCGGCTGGCTCGTCGGTGACGCGGCTGAGGTGATCGCCGGCGCGATCGGCGGGCCGCTTGGCGCGATCGGCGCGGCACAGCTCGTGCTAGGCGCAATGCGACGCGGTGGGACGAAGGGCGGCATCGCATTTCTCATCGCCACCGCGGGAATCGTCATCGTGATGCTCGCGCTCGTGCCCGCGCTCGGTTACGCCGAAGCCGTCGTTGTGCCGGCGCTCGCGGCTCGGTTGCGCCGCCGCTTCCCCGAGCGCTACGCCGGTCTGCGCACGCTCGTGAAGTAGCGGCGATGTCCGCCCGCAAGAAGCTGATCCTGACCGTGATCGACGGGCTGACGCCGGCGATGCTCGAAGCCGCCGTCGAGCGAGGGTCGGCGCCGACGCTCGCGCGGCTGATGGAGCTCGGCCGCTACCGGCAAGCGGTCTCGGTGTTCCCGTCGTTGACCCCGGTGTGCCTCTCGTCGATCGCGACCGGCTCGTTCCCGGACATGCACGAGATCCCGCATCTCGTCTGGTACCGCCGCGGCGAGGAGCGGCTCGTCGAGTACGGCTCGTCGTTCCACGCGGTGCGCGCCGCGGGAATCGGTCAGACGCTGCGCGACACGCTTCTGAACATGAACGCGGAGCACCTGGGCAGGCGGGCCGTGACGATCTTCGAGGCGCTCGAAGACGCCGGCCTCGTGACCGCCGCGGTCAACTTCACCGCCTACCGCGGGCGGGTGGAGCATCGCTCGTCGTTACCACTGCTCGGGCCGGCCCGCGGCCCGCGACGCTTCTTCTTCTTCAACCTGTTTCAGTCCGATGAGACAGGCGCGCCGCTGTCGTTCCGTAACCGCTCGGCCGGCTCGATCGATGCGTACGCGGCGGCGGTCGGGCGTTGGCTCGTCACGCGCGACGGCTTCGACTTCCTCCTCTACTACCTCTCGGACTACGACTACGCGTCGCATGCTCACGGCCCCGATGCGGCCTTCGACGTCCTTGAGCGCTGTGACGACGCGCTGGCCGCGCTGGCGGAATCGGCCGGCGGGCTTGACGAGCTGCTCGATCGCTACGCGCTTGTCGTGATGGCCGACCACGGCCAGACGCTCGTCCGCGAGGTCGCGAAGCTCGAGGAACGTTTCGTGGATGTCGAGGGCACTCTTGTGGCGGCGTCGAACCGTGCGGCCATGGTCTACCGACTGCCTGCGTGCCGCGACGATGCGGCGACGCTCGCGCGGCGCCTCGACGGCGATCCGGCGGTCGAGGTTGCGCTGTGGCGCGAGGGAGACGAGGCGGTGGCACGTCGCGACGGCGAGGAGCTGCGCTTCAGGCCCGACGCCGCGGGCTGGAACCTCACCGGCGACGCGGCGATCCTCGACCAGCCGAACGCGCTCCGCCGTGTGTGGGGCGCGCTCGCGAACCCGAACGCCGGCGAGTTGCTTGTGTCGCCCGCAGCCGGCTTCGAGTTTGCCGACCTTGGCGGTGGCGACCATCTCGGCGGCGGCTCGCACGGCTCTCTCGACGCGGGAGATTCACTCGTGCCGATGCTGACGGTTGGCGTCGAGGGCAACGCGGCGAGCATCACCGATGTCGCGCCGCTCGTGCTCGACCACTTCGGCGTCGCGCGACCGGAATATGCTGCGCCGGCTTGAGCTACGGTCCCGGGCGATGGAAGGCCCGGCCGCCGAGACCGAAGCCTGGACGCGTGAGCGCGTCACAGACGCCCTGCGCCAGCGCCGCAACTGGGAGCAGCTCGCGAAGTTCGGCGCGGTCGGCGCGATCGGCTACCTCGTCAACCTCGGCGTCTACATCGTGCTCCGACACGCGGGGATCCACTACATCCCCGCGGCGATCGGCTCGTTTGCGGTGGCGGTTACCAACAACTACGCGTGGAATCGCGTGTGGACATTTCGACGCCAACGCGGGCATCTGGCGTACCAGGGCCTTCGCTTCCTCGTCGTGTCGCTTGTAACGCTCGGCGCCAACGTCGCGATCCTCTACGGCCTCGTCCACGCGGGGCTCGGCAAGCTGCCGGCGCAGGCGCTCGCGATCGTGCTCGTGATGCCGCTGAACTTCCTCGGCAACAAGTTGTGGAGCTTCGGGCGCTGATCCGCCGCGCCGCGGTCGTCGTCGCGGTCGCTGGCTTCCTGGTCGCGACGGCGACAGCCCAAGCCGCGACGACACCGACGGCGCCGGTCTACGACGCGAGCGGCCGCCTCGTCGATACGCCGCTCGTCGCCATTGCGCGCCCGCAGTTGACGATGAAGCAGGCTGTTGCCGATCTGCTTCGGGAGCCGAAGGTGGCGCATTGGCTCGAGCGGTACCCGCGCCATCCGGTGACCGACGCGAAGTTCGACAAGCAGACGCGTCGTTGGCTCGTACATGTCTGGTCGGGCCGCGCGGGTGAGGTCGCGCAAGGGGTTGTGGTCGACTCGACCGGCCAGGTGCTCGAGGTTCGCACCGGCCCGCAGGTCGCGTGGCAGATGGCGCGCGGTGGCCGCGACACGTTTGGCGGCGCGATCCTCGACAAGCCCGTCATCTGGTACTCGCTCTGCGCCGTGTTCCTGCTCGGGCTCGCCGACCTTCGCCGCCTGCTGTCGCTGCGGAACCTGGATCTCGTCGCGCTGCTCTCGTTCTGCATCTCGCTCGAACTGCACGTGCGCGGCCATGTCTTTGCGAGTGCTACCGCCGTCTACCCGCCGCTTCTGTATCTCCTCGGGCGTTGCGTGTGGATCGGCTTCCGTGGCCGGCGCGCTGCGCAGCCGTTACGTGCGGTGGCGCCGATCTGGCTGCTGGCTGCGCTCGCGATCTTCCTCCTCGGCTTCCGGATTGGGTTGAACGTGCAGACCTCGCGCGCCGTGATCGATGTTGGCTACGCGGGCGTGATCGGCGGCGAGCGGATCGTCCACGGCCAGGCGCCGTACGGCCATATGCCGATCGAGGCAGACCGGCCGGCGTGCGGCTCGGCCGACGCCGCGGGCGAGATTCGCGAACGGATCCAGACGAGCGGGCGTTGCGAAGCCGCGAACCCGAGCGGCGATACGTACGGGCCCGTCGCGTATCTCGCCTACGTGCCCGGCGTGCTCGCGTTCCCGTGGACCGGCAAGTGGGACGCGCTGCCGGCGGCGCACGTCGCATCGATCGGCTGGGATCTGCTGGCCGCGTTCGGGCTCGCGCTCGTCGGCCTGCGACTTGGCGACCGGCGTCTTGCTGTGACGTTGCTGTTCGCCTGGGCGGCCTACCCGTTCACGGCCTACGCGCTGATGTCCGACACGAACGACGCGATCATGCCGGCGCTGCTCGTCTGGGGGTTCCTAGCGCTGCAGCGTCCCGCGACGCGTGGAGTCGCCGTCGCGCTCTCGGGCTGGACGAAGTTCGTGGCGCTCGCGGTCGCGCCGCTGTGGCTCACGTACCCGCGTTTCGAGCGGCGCAACGCTGTCCGGTTCGTCGCTGGGTTCGCGGTCGCGACGCTCGCTGCGTTCTCGATCCTCCTGCTCGAGCCGAGCCTTTGGGGTGCCGTCAAGACGTTCTGGCACCGGACGATCCCGACGCAGGTCGGCCGCCATTCGCCGTTCTCGCTGTGGGATTGGGGCCAGTACCACGCGCGCGGGATTCCGAATCTGCACCTCGTGCAGCGCGTGCTCGAGGTCGCCGCCGTCGTGTTCGCGCTCGTCGTCGCTGTCGTGCCGCGCGAGAAAGGCCCGCTCCAGCTCGCCGCGCTGAGCGCCGCGGTCTTGCTCGCGTTCGAGCTCGTGCTGACGCACTGGTTCTACTTCTATCTCCCGTGGGTGCTCCCGTTCATCGCGCTGGCACTCTTCCTGCCGGCAACCCAGAGACCGGCCGGCCAGAGAGACGACGTTGAGCCTGTTTGAGCGGCCCGGCGCGGTGCTCGCTGCCGCACTGGTTCTCTTCGCGGTGCTCTGCATTGCGATGCCGTCGGTGTGGCATGCGAACGCGAGGATCTCCGACGTTCCCGTCTACGAGCGCTACGGCGATGCGATCGAGCGCGGCTCGGTGCCGTACCGCGACTTCCGGCCCGAGTACCCGCCAGGTGCACTCGCGGCGTTCGCGCTCCCGTCGCTCGTCTCGAGTAGCGCAGCCGGCTACGCACGTGCGTTCGGGGTCGAGATGGCGTTCTTTGGCGCCGCGTGCGTGGTGTTTGCGTTCCTCGCGCTGCGCGCGCTCGGGGCTACCGGAGGACGTCTCGCCGCGGGAATCGCGGTGCCCGCCGCTGCGCCGCTCCTGCTCGGGCCGCTCGTCCTCACGCGCTTCGATCTGTACCCGGCGGCAGTGGTCGTGGCCGCAATCGCGGCGCTCGTGGCTGGCCGTGAGCGGCTCGGCGGGGGAGTGCTCGGCGCCGCCATCGCGATGAAGCTCTTCCCGGCGGTTCTAGTGCCGATCGCGGTTGCGTGGGTGTGGAGGAGACGCGGGCGGCGCGAGGCGCTTGTCGTACTCGCGATCTGCGGCGCCGCCGCGGCCGCGATCTTCCTGCCGTTTGCGCTCATCGCGCCCGACGGCGTCGCGTGGAGCCTGTGGCGCCAACTTGGGCGACCGTTGCAGATCGAGAGCTTCGGCGCGGCGATTCTCCTTGCGTTGCATCAGCTCGGGATGCCGCTCGGCTGGAGCTCGTCGCACGGCTCGCAGAACCTGACCGGAACCGCCGCGGCCCTGGCATCCGTCGTCACGAGCGTTGCGCAGGTCGGCGCGCTGCTCTGGATCTGGGTGCGCTATGCGCGTCGCACGGTCGTCACGCCAGACGCATTCGTGTGCGCGTGCGCCGCGTCGCTTGTCGCGTTCGTCGCGCTCGGGAAGGTGATCTCGCCGCAGTTCCTGATCTGGCTGTTGGCCGTTGTCGCGCTCGTTGGCGGTCGCCGCACGTGGCCCGCGCTCGGGCTGCTCGTGCTCACGGGCGCGCTCACGCGGGGCTGGTTTCCGGATCGCTACTGGTCGCTCGTGTTCCGGTTCGACCCGCTCGCGTCGTGGCTTGTCCTGCTCCGGGATCTGACGCTGCTGGCGTTGCTCGCGGTTCTCGTCAGCCCGGTACGCGAACGAGCTCGATCGAGCTAGCGCGGCCCGTCGTGGCGTCGCACTCGATGAGCGCGCCCTCGATCCGCACGCCGCCGTGCGCAGTCTCGAAGCGCACGGGCATTCCGGTGCGCATGCGATGGATCGCGAGTCGTGCCTCGACGCCGATCACCGAGTCGTGGGGCCCGGTCATGCCGACGTCAGTAAGCGCAGCCGTCCCGCCCGGCTGCACGCGTGCGTCGGAGGTCTGAACGTGCGTGTGCGTTCCGAGCACCGCGGTCACGCGGCCGTCGAGCCAGTGCGCGAGCGCGACCTTCTCGCTGGTCGCCTCGGCGTGGATGTCGACGAGGATCACCGGCGTCTCGCGCCGCGCCTCCTCGACCAGCTCGTCGACGCTCTCCCAAAGGCTGTGCGCCGGATCGAGGAACAGCGAGCCGAGCAGATTGATCACGCCGACCTTGGTGCCATCGCGCGCCAGAACTACCGTGACGCCACGCCCCGGCGCGCTCGTAGCGAAGTTCGCGGGCCGTACGACACGCGCCGATGTCTCGAGATACGGCCCGATCTCGCCGCGGCGCCACGTGTGGTTGCCGAGCGTCAGCGCATCCGCGCCGGACGCGAGCAGCCGCTCGGCGAGCTTCGGTGTGATCCCGACGCCGTCGGCGACGTTCTCGGCGTTCACGATGCAGACGTCGACATCGAGCTCGTCGCGCAGGCTCTGCAGCCGCTCTTCGATCGCCGTCCGGCCGGGCCGGCCGACGACATCGCCGATGAACAGGATCTTCACGGCAGCGAGGTGGGTGCGGAGTGGACTTCGATCGCGACGTTGTCGCCGGCGTCATTCGTGTGGCTTGCGAGCGCCTGCCGTTCGACCGTCGAGATATTGGCGACAGTGCCGATCTTCGATGTTCCGGCGAGCACGCTCGACCCGACAGCCAGCGACGGATCGGGCTCGAGATGCGTCAGCGACAGCACAACCGACGGCGACGAGCTGGGGCGGATATCGATCCGCGAGCCATGTCGCTTGCCGTTGACGATGTAGTCGGTGATCGCGGCGACAGTCCCGTCGACCGGCGAGTAGGCGTCCGTTCCGGGGATGGCGCCGACGTCGAGGACACTGGTTCCTGGCCCGGCTTGGCCGCCGAGTTGGAACCAGTCTGGCCCACGCCTCGAGGTTCCCGCGATCCGGTGCCAGAGCCGCGCCAGTAGCCCCTCGTTGGCCTGCTGCCCGAGCGGCTGCATCGTGAGCGCGCCCGAGGCGCTGCCGTGGAAGCCGATCGCCGTGACGGAGTCCGGCGAGATCGGCAGCCGGATGTTGAGGTTGCCGACGGTCGCCAGCGTCTGCGGCGGCGGCCGGCCGGCGGGAGACGCGGACGGCGTGATCGGCGCGATCGGGGCGGGCGCCTTCGAGTCCGACCCGAACGCAGTGAGCAGGAGCGTGACGGTGCCGAGAGCGCCGAGGAAGAGGAGGACAGCGAGCCGCCGGACGCGCAGGCGCGAGCGTCGGCGCCGGGTACGTTCCCGGGCCGCGTGCCGGGAACGCGCGGTCGTTGTCATCCCGGTGACGGTACCGGAGGCCTCGGAACCGGACAAGCGCCGGCGGAGCATGGCGGTACGATTACGCGGCATGCCCGAGCCGAACCCCGAGGCGAGTTTTGGGCCTGGCCCCACGATCCAGATCCCCCGCTGGATCCAGCTCGCGGGCCTGCCCGTCCTACTCGTCCTCGCGTACTTGCTTGCGGCGACGCTCGGCCACGCGCTCTTTCTCTTCCTGACCGCAGCGCTGATCGCCTTCCTGCTCAACCCGCTCGTGCGCGACGTGCAGCGCCTGCGGATTCGTCGCGGTGGTGCGGTCGCGCTCGTCTATCTCCTGTTCCTCGGCGGCGTCGGTGTCGGTGTCGCCGGGCTCGTGACGGCTGTTGTCAACCCGAGCCACACGGCGTCGAAGCGCATTGACGACTACGTGACTGTGAAGGACGCTGCGACCGGCCAAACCGGCGCGGAGCATGACATCGACCGGCTCCAGTTGTGGCTCGACAGCCACCACCTGCAGCGCGTGAAGGTGAAGAAGCAGCTGACCGACTGGATCGACCATCTGAAGGCGAAGGACATCTCGGGCCTCACCCGGAAGGCGTTCTCGTTCGCGACGGGCGCCGCGCGGACGGTGATCATCGGCCTTTTCAACCTGATCCTGATCGTGGTGATCTCGATCTACATGCTGCTCGATATGCAGAGGCTCGAGAGCGCGATCGACCGGCGGTTCCCACCGCACGGCGGGAAGCCGCTGACGTTGCGGATCGAGAAGGCGCTCGCCGGCTATGTGCGCGGGCAGATCCTCCTCTCGTCGATCATCGGTGTGAGCGCCGGCGTCGGCATGTGGGCGCTCGGTGCCACCGGGCTCGTGCCGGGAGCCGATCGCTACGCGCTGCTCTTCGGCGTGTGGGCGGGCGTGATGGAGGTGATCCCGTACATCGGCCCGTGGCTCGCGTCAGTGCCGCCGGCGATCTACGCGCTCGTCGTCCACCCGGTCGGCGTGCTCTGGGTCGCGGCGCTCTTCATCTTTATCTACCAAATCGAAGGGCACATCGTCGTGCCGAACGTGATGGCGAACGCGCTCCGGCTGCATCCGTTGCTCGTCATCTTCGGCCTGCTCGCAGGTGGCGAGCTGTACGGCCTACCGGGCGTGTTGCTCGCGCTGCCGACGATGGCCGCGCTGCGCGCAATCTGGGAGTTCTTCGGCGAGCGCGTGCAACTGGAGCAGTGGAAGGGCGGCGAGCTGGTAGTGCCGGTGGAAATCGAGCCCGAGCCGCCTGCGGCAAGCTCCAGCTAGCTCGGTCTCTTCATGTGAGGATGCGCTGCGGGTGAACCTAGTCAGCCAGCCGAGTTTGTCGGCACGAGACTCAATCGGGGTTGCCGCTGTCGGCCTCGTCTTCCTGGGGTTCTCGATCTGGCTGACAGCTGATGGAGGTATCTCGTGGTTCGTCTTGTGCGTGGGCCTGGGTCTCGGGATCGTCGTTGGCGTAGTCGAATGGAGACTGACGCGACTACGCCCAGAACCGCGATTCAGTCGGGTCAGGAACGCTATCGGCCTTTGGAGGCCGTGGATTGCCTTCGCGGCGCTATATCTCATCGTCGGGACGAGGGGCGGCTTGGTGATAGTCACGGCCTTCTATGCCGCGTGGTTCGCTGTGCTCGCTGCCTTGCGCCGACCGCGCGGACAGGCGGGATGAGCGGGTCGCTGTCGTCGCCTTCTTGGACTAGCGACGTAGCTCGTCTGACTGGATGGCGGTCTGGCGTACCCTTCCGGCGATGACGGCTTTCCCGATCACGCGGTTGCGGCGCATGCGACGCACTGATGGGCTGCGCTCGCTCGTGCGCGAGACGCGGCTTGACCTCGACCGCTTCGTCATGCCCCTGTTCGCCTGCCCGGGCGAGGGCGTCGTCAACACCGTCGGTGGCCTGCCGGGGATCGCCCAGCGCTCTATCGACGAGATCGTGCGCGAGGCGACCGAGTTGAAGGCGCTCGGCGTCGCCGCGGTGCTCCTGTTCGGCATCCCAGAGGAGAAGGACGAGGAAGGCTCGGGCGCCTGGGACGACGACGGGATCGTGCAGCGCGCCCTCAGAGCGCTCAAAGCCGAAGTCCCGGGATTGACCTTGCTTACCGATGTCTGCCTCTGCGAGTACACGAGCCACGGCCACTGTGGCGTGCTGCGCCCTACCGACGGCGGGGGCGAGGTCGTCAACGACGAGACACTCGACCTGCTCGTGCGCACTGCGGTCTCGCACGTCGAGGCCGGCGCCGATGCAGTGGCGCCGAGCGACATGATGGACGGGCGCGTCGGCGCGATCCGCGCGGCGCTGCCCGAGACGCCGATCGTCGCCTACTCCGCCAAGTACGCCTCGGCCTTCTACGGGCCGTTTCGCGAGGTCGCCGAGTCGACTCCCTCGGAGGGCGACCGACGCGGCTACCAGATGGATCCGGCAAATGTCCGCGAGGCGCTCCGCGAGTGCGAGCTCGATCTCGAGGAAGGCGCCGACGTCGTGATGGTCAAGCCGGCGCTTCCGTATCTCGACGTGATCCGCGCGGTGCGCGAGCGCTTCGACTGCCCGGTGTGGGCCTACAACGTCTCGGGCGAGTACGCGATGGTGAAGGCCGCCGCGGCTGCCGGGCACCTTGACGAGCGCGCCGCCGCGCTCGAGTCGCTGACCGCGATCCGCCGCGCGGGAGCCGACGTCGTCGTTTCGTACTGGACGAAGGAGCTCGCTGCGTGGCTCTAGCGCAACAGTCGGCGCTCTGGCGACGAGCGACCAGCCTGATCCCTGGCGGTGTCAACTCGCCGGTGCGCGCGATGCGCTCGGTCGGTCTCGACGAGCCGATCTTCATGCGGTCGGGCGACGGCGCGTGGATCGAGGACGTGAGCGGCAATCGCTACGTCGACTGGGTCATGTCCTGGGGGCCGCTGATCTTCGGCCATGCCGACCCGGAGACACTCGCCGCCGTCGCGGACGCGCTGCAACGAGGAACGACCTTCGGCGCGCCGACGGAGGCCGAGGTCGACTTGGCGGCAGAGATCGTCGACGCGGTGCCGTCGGTGGAGATGGTGCGGCTCGTGTCGTCCGGCACCGAGGCGGCGATGAGTGCGATCCGCCTCGCGCGGGCCTTCACCCGGCGCGACCGCGTGATCAAGTTCGACGGCTGCTACCACGGCCATAGCGACGCCCTGCTCGCGCGCGCGGGCTCGGGCCTCGCAACGCTCGGCATCCCGGGCACGCCGGGCGTGCCGACGGGCGCGGCGGGCGACACGATCGTCTGCGGCTACAACGACATCGACGGCGTGGCGGCGGCGGTCGCGCGCTACGGCGAGGGACTGGCGGCGATCGTGGTCGAGCCGGTAGCGGGGAACATGGGCGTCGTCCCGCCCGAGCCCGGCTTCCTCGATGTGTTGCGCACGCTGTGCGACGCGTCGGGCGCGCTGCTCGTTTTCGACGAGGTGATCACCGGTTTCCGGGTCGCGCGTGGTGGCGCGCAGGAGCTCTACGGCGTGCTGCCCGATCTCACGATTCTCGGCAAGATCGTCGGTGGTGGGCTGCCGCTGGCTGCCTTCGGCGGGCGCGCCGACGTGATGGAGCGGCTCGCGCCGGCGGGCGACGTCTACCAGGCGGGGACGCTCTCCGGGAACCCGCTCGCGACAGCGGCGGGCTTGTCGGTGTTGCGCCGGCTGCGCGATCCGGCCGTCTACGCAGCGCTCGAGGCAAAGGCCGTGCGGCTTGAGGCGGGGCTCGCCGAGTTCGGCCATGTCCAGCGCGTCGGCGCGATGCTGACGATGTTCTGCCGCGAGCTGGACGATCCGGTGCGCGACTTCGAGGGCGCCTCGGCTTGCGACACAGATCGCTACGGCGTGCTCTTCCGCGGCCTGCTCGAGCGTGGCGTCTACGTCGCGCCGTCGCAGTTCGAGTGCCTGTTTGTCTCGCTCGCCCATGGCGACGAGGAGATCGACCGTACGGTGAGCGCAGTTGGCGACGTCCTCGGCAACTGACCTCTGGGACGACCTCGTCGGCGAGGCCGCCGCCGAGAGCCCGCTGTGGGCCGAGTCGGCGCTGCCCGCCGCCGACCAGCGCCGCGACGCGGTGTTCTCTGGGCTGTGCGAGCCGAGGTTCGCGCTCGGTGTGGAGACGATCTACGAGGGCTACCTGCTGCATTTCGGGCGGCCGCGGCTGTTCGCGCCGGCCGATGCCGACACGGCGCTGCTGCTCGGCGACTACCTCTATGCGCACGGCCTTGTCCGCATCGCGGCGACCGGATCGGTGGACGCGGTCAACGATCTCGCGGAGCTGATCTCGCTGTGCGCGCAGGCTCAGGCAGACCAGACAGATGGAGATTGGGCGGTGTGGGCAGCGACCGCATCGGCGCTTGGCGGCGGCGTGCTGAGCAGCCCGCGAGCAAGTCTGCGCGAGCGCGGCGACGCCTCGGCGCTCGAACGCGCAGCGCGTGCTGCAGCCGGGGACGAGGCGGTCGAGCGAGCACGTGTCGCGCACGACCTGCACGTCGGGTAAAGTCGCGCCGTGGTCGCTGTCCTTTCGCTCCTCGCGGATGCCGCCTCGGAAGGCCGGAGCGTCGTGCTTTCGATGCTGGTCGTGGGTCTCGTCTTCATCGCCGTGATCGTGCTGGGCGAGCTAACCCATCGGCTGGGCCACAAACGCAAGTCCGCCAAGAAGCGCCCGCTCTAGCACCAAGCGGGACCACCCTCGCGCATCCGAGTGTGCGTGTATGTTCCCTGAGTGGTTCGGGCTGCTGTGTATGCGCGTATCTCGTCTGACCGGGACGGGGATCACCTGGGCGTCATCAGGCAGGTGGAGGACTGTGAGCGGCTGATCGGCCGCAAGGGCTGGGAGGTCGCGGAGCGCTATGTCGATGACGACGTGAGCGCCTACAGCGGCAAGGTGCGGCCTGCTTACCGTCGGATGCTCGATGACGTGCGGGGCGGCTTCTTGGACGCGGTGGTGGTGTGGGATGCGGACAGGTTGCACCGGCAGCCGAAGGAGTTGGAGGAGTTCTTCGACGTCTGCAAGGCAGCCGATGTGACGAGGTTGGCGTCGGTGTCCGGGGATATTGACTTGTCGACGCACGATGGGCAGTTCCTTGCTCGTATCCTCGGTGCTGTGGCGAAGAAGGAGAGCGATGACAAGTCCCGCCGGATCAGGCGCAAGCACGAGGAGCTTGCCCACGCCGGCAAGATCGCAGGTGGCGGCACACGCCCGTACGGGTACGAGGCGGACAAGCGAACGGTGCGGGAATCGGAGGCGATCGTGATCCGAGACTGTGCCCGTCGTGTGCTGGCCGGCGAGACGATCCGCTCGATCACCGCCGACCTGATCGAGCGGGCTGTGCCCACGGTGAGCGGTGGCATGTGGAAGACACAGACGCTGCGCACCTTGTTGATGTCGGGGCGGATCAGCGGTCAGCGGGAGTACCACGGAGAGCTTGTCGCCCCAGCGGAGTGGCCCGCGATCATCAGCCTGGCCGAGACGACCCGTATCCGCGCTTTGCTGTCTGACCCCGCGCGGCGGACGAACAAGAGCGCCCGCCGCTACCTCCTCGTCCGTTTGTTGCGCTGCGGCGCGTGTGGTGAGACGCTCGTCTCGCGGCCCCGCACGGGTGGTGACCGACGTTACGTGTGCGCTAAAGGCCCCGGTTTCTCCGGTTGCGGTGGCACCTACGTGATGGCCGACACGCTCGAGCAGTTCGTTGTGGAGGCGGTCTTGTACCGGTTGGACTCGCCCGAGCTCGCCGCCGCCCTGGCCGGCACACCCCCGGACACGGACGGGCTGGCCTGGCAAGCCGAGGTCGAGCAGTCCCAGGCCCAGCTTGACGAGCTTGCCGGCCTGTACGGGCGACGGGAGATCGGCCTCTCGGAATGGACAGCAGCCCGGGCGCCGATCGAACAGCGCGTGACTGAGGCCCGCAAACGCCTCTCCCGACTCAACCGCACCACCGCCCTCAACGGACACGTCGGTAACGGCAGCGGGCTACGCGAGACGTGGGCTGGTCTGCCACTGACCCGGCAGCACGCGATCGTCGCCGCCGTCCTCGACCACCTCGT